>JAPLEC010000366.1 GCA_026391515.1 Bacteroidia bacterium
TTGCATAACTGATGATGGCAGGTAGCTATATGCCTGCTTGTTTTTCGAAAACTGTTTCCCGATAAACGGGAGAATCTTCAGAAAATAAAAAGTGTAGACCTGTTTTATCAGATACCCGGAAGGCTTTGAAAACTCAAGGACCATTACCAGACCGCCTTTTTTGATAACTCTTGTCATCTCAGTAAGACCTTTAAGAGGATCTGGAAAATTCCTGACTCCAAAAGCTGCCATAGCGACATCGAAGCTGTTGTCATCAAAGGGTATTTTTTCTGAATCGCCTTTTATCAGTTCTATTCTATCCGAAATGACTCTTCTTTTTATCTTCTCTCTGCCCAGGTCGATCATCTTCTGAGAGATATCAATTCCTGTAACATACTCAGGATCAAGCTTTAATGCAGCTATTGAAAGGTCGCCGGTACCGCATGCCACATCAAGTACCTTTGAATTTTTATGTGTTTCTGAAATTACCTTTATTGCTTTTTTTCTCCAGATCCTGTCGATGCCGAATGATAAAAGATGGTTCAGGAAATCGTACCTGAAGGCAATATCGTCAAACATGGTTACGATCTGCGCTTTTTGGTCCTGATCTGATATTTTATACTGGTCCTCCATCGAAGTGGCAAAGTTAAAGAAAATAAATTCCTATTTTTACACTATCATAATCTACAAAACTTCATGAATAAAGTTATAATGATTACCGGCGCCACAGCCGGATTCGGCTGGGCAACAGCAATTAAATTTGCACAGAACGGATATAATATTATTATTACAGGTCGAAGAAAAGAGCGCTTAAATGAACTCAAAAAATTACTGGAAACATATAATATAAAGGTATTGTCTCTTAATTTCGATGTCAGGAAAAGAGACGAAGTTGCTGATGTTGTAAAAGGTCTTCCGGAAGAATGGAAAAAAATCGATATCCTGGTAAATAATGCCGGTCTGGCCTCAGGGCTTGACCATATCGACAACAGCAACATTGACGACTGGGACAGGATGGTTGATACTAATGTGAAAGGATTACTATATGTGACCAGGGCTGTATGTCCGCTGATGGTCGCCCGTGGATCAGGACATATTTTCAACATAGGTTCAATCGCAGGAAAAGGTGCCTATGAAAGCGGTAATGTTTATTGCGCCACCAAGGCTGCTGTCGATACACTTACAAGGTCCATGAGAATCGATTTGCTAAAGCACAATATCAGGGTAACACAGATTGCTCCCGGAATGGCTGAAACGGAATTCTCGATGGTAAGGTTTCATGGCGATGCTGAAAAGGCAAACGCAGTATATAAAGGTATTGAAGCTCTTACTGCAGAAGATATTGCTAATGTTATTTATTATTGTGCTTCGCTTCCACCTCATGTTTGCATTAACGACCTTGTAATTACCCCGACACAGCAAGCGGATGTGATCTATAATCACAGAAAAATTTAATACTCTAATAATGTACACCTACAATTACCTGTTTGATTTTACGAGGAATGTTTTCATGAAAATGGGATGCAGCGAGCATGATTCAGAGATAATCGCTGAGGTTTTTCTGGCGGCAGAACTTAGGGATCATGCTTCCCATGGAATGATCAGAATTAAAGATTATTATGAACTTTGGAAAGCAGGAAGAATAAATGTAAAACCGAATGTCAGAATTGTGCATGAATCGCCAAGTACAGCAGTAGTTGACGGAGATAATGCTGTGGGAATGGTTCCAGCCAGGAGATCAATGGAGATCGCGATTGAAAAAGCAGAAAAGGCAGGGACAGGATGGGTGGCAACCAGAAATTCGAATCATTTTGGCATTGCCGGGTATTATTCAATGATGGCATTGAAACATGATATGATCGGGATTTGTCTTACAAATGCCAACCCGCTTGTATCTCCCACATTTTCAATAAGCAGGATGATGGGAACCAATCCGATTGCAGTTTCAATTCCAACCCGGAAACAACCTTCCTTTGTTGCTGATTTTGCAACGACTCCGATTGCAAGAGGCAAGCTTGCCGTTGCTGAAAAAAAAGGTGAAAAGGTTGCATTCGGATTTGTACAGGATAGGACAGGCAAACCATCCGATGATCCAACAATTTTAAAATCAGGCGGTTCGATGCTTACATTAGGAGGGGACAGAGTACACGGAAGTCATAAAGGGTACTGCCTTTCAGCGATCGTTGATATTTTCTCGGCAGTCTTCAGCGGAGCAAATTTCGGCCCATTTGTTCCTCCAAGTGTTGCTTATTTACCGGTTCTTGAAAAGAAAGTAGGTAAAGGAACCGGTCACTTCTTTGGAGCAATGAGAATTGATGCTTTCCAGCCTGCAGATGAATTTAAGGCGAAGATGGATGAATGGATCGAAACATTCAGGTCGGCTAAACCTGCTGAAGGTCAGGAACGAGTGCTGATACCTGGGGATCCGGAGCGTGAAGCAGAAGAGAGAATCAGAAGAGACGGTATAAAGCTTGTTCCTGCAATAAAGGATGATCTGATTGCAATTGCGAATGAATTGAAAATTAAATTTGAATAAACTAATTCCAAATGTTAATCCCTTAGTGTGCCTTTGTGATTTTCCTTTGTGCTCTTTGTGGTTAAATTTTTTCTAATTCATTTTTAAACCACAAAGAACAAAGTACACACTAAGGAACACAAAGGAAAAACTATAGAAATTCCAGATTCTTTCAGATCCCCCAGTTTTTGTTTGGTTCAGGGCCCATTATAAAAACCAGCTCTCCTCCTTTTACAATTTCCTCATGCGTAATATTTGATCTGTTAAACGGATGCGAGTTTAATGTTGCAGACTGGATATAAATATTTTCTTTGCTTAGATTTATAGCCCTTATTGTAAATTTTTCCCCTTTATAAACCGATCTGTTTAAGTGTAATGTGACCTTATCAAAGATTGGTGCTGTGAGCTGGTAAACAGGATTTCCCGGACATATCTGATAAAGTCCCATGGCGCTCATTGCATACCATCCTTACATACAACCATAATCATCATCCATCTCTTCGAGATAGCCGTCGGGTGTTGTTTTGTACACTCTGTCAAAGATTGGTTTCGGGAAAAAACTATGTGTACTATATTTCTGAACAATAGGTTCGGTGAGTATTTTTCTTACCCATTTTTGAGTGAGCCATGGAGATCCGGCCATATTGAATAGAAACGGAGCCTGAATATCTATCTGGTTTCCTGCCGTGTATAAATCATTATCAAAGAAATACTGAAGCTCTTTGACAAAGCTTTCTTTTCCACCAAAAACATCTATCAAAGAAGGGACATCATGAATTACGTTCCATCGCCATTGCCATTTGCTGCCTTCGTATGTATATTTTTCACGGTTCATTGCCGGATCCTCCGGGAAATCAAGCCAGGTTCCGTCAGCGGCACGGGCTCTGAAATATTTTATTGTAGAATCCCATGTATTGCGCCAGTATTCAGAGCGCTTCATCAGATAATCGTAATCCTGATTATTTCCTATCGACCTGGCAACCTGAGCAAGTGTCCAGTTATCCCAGCAGTACTCCCCGGTCTGGTCAGCTCTGGCAGGGATAAAACCAATAGTATCATACTTTTGAGGCATCTGCAGTATTACTTCTTTCTTCATAAAAGGATAAACCGGCTTAATATCAATTTTCATCAAACCTTTAAAGTAGGCATCAGCTACCACCATCAGCATGTGTTCATGCCTGCATGAAGCAAAAACCTGGTATCCGTTTTTTCCGGCAGCTTTAAAATCCACACCATGAGGCGGATGATTACTTTCCGGTAATGCTCCCCAGTTGTCAGCCTGAACATAAAGATCTCTCAGTGAGGTAATTATATCACTATAAATGGCTGGAATTAATAAGCTGTATAAAGGATATTTTGTACGGAATGAATCCCAGAAAGCAAATCCGTCGTAATGGGTATAACCGTCAGCTTTATGAAGCTGCCGGTCAAGGCCCGGGTAAGTTCCATCCACGTCGGTTTGTACAACAGGCAGAAAACAGGTATGATAAAGTGCAGTATAAAAAATAATTTTATCATCTGTATTTTTGCCTTCCACTCTAACAGCCGAAAGAATTTTATTCCACGAGCTTGCAGCTTCCCTGTGCGTTTCTTCAAAATTCCAGTGCTGAGATTCTGCTTCAAGATTTTTCCGGGCTTTCTCTGCCGATGACAATGAGACTCCTACTTTGATCAGAAGTGATTTATTTTTCAGATTGCCGAATTCACAAATTATTCCGCCATCATTTTGTTTTTGTAAAGATTCTCCATCTGCAATCTTTTTGCCATCCCACACCAGTATTTTCTTGATAGGTGAATTAAAAACGATATAGAAAAATTTATTAGCTGCTGAACCTTCCAATGAGTTTTCATTTATGACCTTGCATGAAATGCCTGCTGAACCTCCCCTGTTTCCTGCATAAATAAAGACCTTATTACCTTCAGATGCATTAAAAGTATAACGATGAAAACCCGAATGAACTGTTGCCGACAACTCGGCAAGTATCTTATAATCTGTAATATACACAGAATAATACCCCGCTTCAGCTTTTTCTTTTCTCTTGTCGATCTCAAGTACAGGATTCGCATAAAAAGTATCAGCAGGTTCACCTGTAAACGGAACAATGGAAACCTCTCCTGCCCGGTCGTGAATGCTTGTTCCTCCTGAACTTCCCCTGTGAAAATGGCTGAAACCACGAATATGATTATCAGAGTAATCATAACCCGAATGAGCAAAATCGCCATCAGCTGTCAGGCTGCCAGGCCATGTATCGGGACATAATTCCACAAGACCGAATGGAACGAGAGCTGCAGGAAGCCATTGTCCGTGATCGCCCTCAGTACAGATGAAAGGGTTGATGTAATCGGTCGGCTGTTCTTGTTTGCAAGAAACAAATAACAAAATAAACAATGCAAAAAAGATATGCCAAGGCATATCCTTATTGAACAGATATTTCATATTTATAATATTGTTCGACACCTGTCAGTACATTTTCAAGGTTATAAAAATAATTCTGAACCTGCCCCTGAGGTTGTTTTACTCTCAGAATAATTGTTCCTCTTCGGGGTAAAACAAACCTGGCCGGAAGTTCTGAATTATCGGTAGAAGTCTTAACTAATGTAAATTCAATATCTGTTAAATTTTTAATAGCAAACCACGCGTATCCATCCTGATAGAGATGAGGTTTATCTACCTGGATGGATTGACTGACAAGTGGTCCTATTAATTCTTTTTTACCTACAAGCATGTTAAAAAAGAGTGCTGCAGTGCGTTTCGCAAACATTGCCTCTTTCAGTGATGCTTCATTTCTTTCTTTTGCAAAAACCAGGGTCACCGGCCGTACAGGATATTTTTCAGTATTATAATAATGCTCATAAACATCATGAACATCTGAATTCCCGGTTATTGCCAGGTTCTTATCGAGAGCCCACTGAATAGCTTCAGGATACCATTCTTTTTCGTTAAAAACTTCAATGCCGTTCATCCAGCCTTTTTTATATATTGAATCATGTTCAGCCATCCACTTTGTAGTATCAGGCTGCTGCTTGCGCCAGCCGGGATGATTCCATATAATGAACCCTCCCTGCCTGACTGCTTCACGCAGGGCATCCTTGTAATCAGGCATATCGAGAGTATCTACATTATTGATAAATAATGCATTAAAATGGACCGGAGGCATACTCCTCGATATCTCCCCTCCCCTGACGAGAATAATATTTTCTGCAAGAGC
>JAPLEC010000161.1 GCA_026391515.1 Bacteroidia bacterium
AATCCAAAATGTCAATGAACTTATGATATTTTGCTCGCCTTAGCGGCAGCGCCCCCTAGGGGGTTGTATCAAAACAATGTAAACGAACTCTTGACACAGTGTTTCATTAAAGAAGTGTAAACGAACTTATGATATATTACAGATAATTATTAAAAAGGACATGCTGATACATGTCCTTTTTTTATTAAATTTGATGCCGGTGAAAATTTCAATAAAGGAGCACATTTGTTTGGTACAATATTTGCGCTTAATTAAGAAATAAAAGAGGGAATCAAACATGAAAGCATTAAATTACATCTCAGTCCTTGCACTCCTGGCTTTAATGTCGTGTACATCAAGCCTTTATACGGGAGTCGAGAATGATGACCTTTATTACTTACCTTCAGATCAGCAGGTAGCCGTGGCCAGGAAATCTGCAAGAAAACAGGTTACTGAAGGCAATTTAAAATCTGAAGACTATTATAACAACATTTATGCTGCTGATACCCTTGTATCAAATGAGTTCTCTGATGCAGTTGATTATGATGATGCTCTTGCTTATCAGAATATTTATAACAACTATAATTATTATGATAATTTCTCATATTCAGGCAGATTAAGAAACTTTTACGGAGGCTCTTTTTATCCTTACTGGAGAGATCCGTTCTATGATAGCTGGTACCCGTCATTGTACTTTGGTTACAGCGGTTACAATTCCTTCTTTTACGATCCTTACTATTGCGATTATGGTTATTACGGTGGTGGTTACGGTGGTGGTTACGGTGGTGGTTACTATGGTGGTTACTACGGTGGTGGTTACGGTGGTGGTTACTACGGCTTTAATCCGTACTATTCATACTATTCTCCCTATTATGGTTATTCTTACCGAAATGAGGGAAACAATGTCCCTTATGTCAGGAGAGACAGGCAAAGCAATTTTTCAACAAGGTGGAACACTCCATCACCTGTTTCAGCATCGTCGAGGAGAGACGGTTATAATTCTAATGGATTAGTATCAGGAGCACCAAGAAGGTCTGCAACCGGAACTCAAACTGTTGGTCTTGATGCCAGGAAAGTTGCCTCTCCTTCAGCTGCCTCGCGGATGCCATATACAAATCAAAGTAAATCCGAACAGATTGCTAACCGGAATATCAATAGCGCAACTACAAAAAGTACAGTTATTTCAAGGCCTGATTATAATAGCGTAAACAGAACTTATACACCAAGTTACAATAATCCACGGATGTCAACCAGACCTTCATACAATAACAGCAGGGTTAGTAATGAATCAAGCTCGGGTCGTTCTCCATCATATCCGGGAGCAACCAATAATAGTATCAGAAGCAATTCATCTGTCTCTCCGGGACAGACCAGAACGACTCCTTCTTACAATAATTCTAGAAGCTATTCAGCTCCATCAAGATCAAGTGTTGGAAGCAGTTCAGGCAGCCCAAGATCATATTCAGGCTCTGGAAACTATAGCGGCAGTGAGCCAAGAAGTTATTCATCCAGTAGTCCCTCAAACAGCGGAAGTTCTAGTGGTGGTTCCAGTTATTCATCCGGTTCTTCCTCAGGTTCATCATCCGGCGGTTCCTCTTCACGCGAGGTTTCCAGTGGTTCCTCACACACTGGAAGGAGATAGAGAAGTAAAGTTATTTTGCCTGTAGTTTTTGTTCATTCTTTCTTTAGAGTGTTGGAAGTTTTATAAAAAACTTACAAGTATGAAAAAATTAAACTTAATCATAGGAATTATGCTGTCGGTAGCAACTGGAACCTTCTCACAGAATGTCGACGACGCATTAAGATATTCACAGGTATTTTATAATGGAACTGCCAGGTTCATGTCTATGGGTGGAGCTTTTACAGCTCTTGGCGGAGATCTTTCAACTCTTAGCCAGAATCCTGCGGGGTTAGGAGTATTCAGGTCATCAGAAATATCTATATCACCGCTGCTGTTCCATTATAAATCACTCACGAACTTTAATAACAACAATTCAAAGGATTATCTTTATAATTTTACTCTGGGCCAGGCAGGAATCGTTTTAAACCTTATTAACAAAAATTCAGAATCCGGACTGATTAATCTTAATTTCGGATACTCTTTTAACAGAACCAATAATCTGAATCAATCTATCATTATAAAGGGCATCAGCAATAATTACACTCGATCTATGGCTGATTACTGGGCCTTTATAAGCAATGGACATACAAAGGCCGTCCTTGCCAAATCGGACACGCTCTTTGATGCGTACCTGGCAAATCAGGTATTTGTAATTGATACTCTTTCAGGTGTTTCCAATTTATATGGAACAATATATTCTTACTGGGGTGATAGTCTTCCATCAATATACGGACAAACCATCAAGCGAATTATTACATCAGATGGTTATACAGGTGAGCACGCCATTTCAATAGCGGGCAACTTTTCCAACAAGCTTTTTCTCGGATTAACCTTAGGGATCTCAAAAATCAGTTATGAAAGCAAATACGAGCATCTTGAAGCAACTGATAAGGATCTGCCATCTCAATATACAGATTTTGTTTATAACTATTATTTTTCGGATAAAGGAACAGGTTATTCACTTAAGCTGGGAGCTATATTCAAGCCTATTGAACCTCTGCGAATAGGGCTTGCATTTCATTCACCGACATATTATAGAATTGTTGAATATGTACATGACGATATTACAGCTCATCAAAAGGGTAGTTATATAAAAACAGCAAGTAATAATCCTACCAGGTACAGTTATGCTTTAACTACTCCTTTCAGAGCTATTGTAGGTGTCGCTTATCAATTGAAGAAGCTTGCTGTATTCAGTGTTGAATATGAATTTGCAGACTACGGGATGGCAAAATTTTCAGAAACAGGAGACAACTTTGATTATTCCGGGAAGAATGATTCAATAAAAAGCGCTCTTGGTTCAGTGCATAACTTCAGGATAGGCACAGAGGTAAGATTAGGCAGATTCTACTTCCGTGGCGGCTATGGTCATTATGGAAAAGCTTTTAAAAGGGGTGATATTAATGATAATATCGACTACGATTCATTTTCTGCCGGAATAGGATTCAGAGAACAAAATGTATTTATTGATTTTGGCTACTCAGGCCTGATAAATCCGCAAAAATATATTCTATATCAATATGAATCTGATCCTGATCCTGATCCTAATGTGATCACTGCAATGTCGAGTATGAGCATTCACAGAAATATGTTTGCAGTTACTTTTGGTTATAAATTTGGTTATTAATACTTTGTTTGACTTCCTTGTAAAGAGGCTGCTTTAAGAAAAGCAGCCTCTTTTATTTATCCTGTACTGTGAACAACTATAAGTAATTTATTGCCTCCGGGCCGGTATTAAAAACCATATCAATAATGCTTAAATCCGGAACAAATCCATTATCAGAATT
>JAPLEC010000235.1 GCA_026391515.1 Bacteroidia bacterium
TTTTAAGAATCTGAAGTCCTCCATGGCCAAGGATCTTTTCAAAAAAGGTGGTCAGACGCAGGACCAGGTAAACCACTATCATGTTCAACAGGAGAGCGATAAAAATATTTATTGGCTGATATACTGCTTTAAGAGAAAGAATTGTGGTGATAGATCCTGCACCGGCAATCAATGGGAAAGCAATTGGGAAGATAGCTCCACTGCCATGAGCATCCTGGTGGAAGATCTGAATTCCTAAGATCATCTCCATCGCTATCAGGAAAATGATAAATGAACCTGCAATAGCGAAAGATGAAACATCAATTCCGAAGACACCAAGCAAAGGAGTTCCTATGAACAGGAAAGCGAGAAGAATCATCAGAGAGGCAATTGTAACTTTTACAGGCTTAATTATAACACCTTTTGATTTCAGATCGATGATAATCGGAATGGACCCTGGTATATCAATGATGGCAAAGAGTACCATGAAAGCCGCAAGTATCTCTATCAGGCTGAAGTGCATGTTTAAAAATTTGTGGCAAAGATAAATAAAATCAGGGATTCAGACTTAGCTTCCCCTTTTCTTATCGGCCCCCCAACCCCCCTAAAGGGAGGCTAATTTACTGACTATTAACAAATAACCCCTTCCCTTATTGTTTAAGGGAAGAGCCTGTCCCGACTGAAAGTCGGGAGACTTGGGAATGGGTTAAGTTTTCGGAAAGGGGAATAAGGACTACTGTACAATAGTCATCTCATCAACTAGGTTTTTTGCACCTGAATAGATATCCATTATCCAGAGGACGTATCTGATATCCACACAAATACATCTTTGGAGCGCAGGCTCATATGCTACATCGCCACTCATGGCTTCCCAGTTGCCATCGAACGCAAGGCCGATTAGTTCGCCATTTGCATTCATCACAGGGCTCCCGGAATTCCCTCCAGTAATGTCATTGGTTGTAAGGAAGCAAACCGGCATATAACCTCTAGAGGAAGCATATCTTCCAAATTCCTTTTTATTATTGAGATCAATAAGTCTTTGTGACAAATCAAATTCATAATCGCCGGGCTTGTATTTATCAACAACTCCCTGAAGTGTAGTATAGTATTTATATGTAACAGCATCCTTGGGATCATAATCCTGAATTGTGCCATAGGTAAGGCGCATGGTTGAATTTGCATCAGGATAAAGAGTTTTTTCGGGTGTCATCTCCCTGAGAGCTGCAATCCATAATCTTCTGCCTTTCGCAAGATCTCCATCGAATTTACTGATCTCTTTTGACAAGTCATCCCTTATCTTATTGAATGAGACAGAAGTAAGAACTACAGGATCAATTTCAAGTGTTTTAATAACAGGCTTTTCAAGAAATGCAAGCAATTTTGCTTCGCTGGTAAGAACAGATTTGGCAAACATATCATCAACGAATTTGTCAATTTTGCCCTTAAATTTCTTATCGACGACATTGGTGTAAAAATCAGGATGAAATTTAACTGGAACATCAGCCCTGTAAAGCTTAAGCATAGCTTTTGTTGATTTCTGATCAGTGGGAGCACTGTAGTCCTTATAAAGATCAGCTATATTATCTTTAATCCTTTTGGTAAAATCAGCAATTTTCTGAGTATCTCCCGACTTGAGGGCAGTTAAAAGACCATTTGCGACCTGGCTATAGCCAACAAGCTCACATCCCTGAAGGCATTCATTAAAATACTGAAGAGCATTCTGGTATTCAGCTCTTCCTTCAATTGAATTTTTAATCAGGTTCAATGCTTCGCCATATTTTGTTTTACGCTCAGGGTCAGCATTGATCCAGTTGTTGAATTGATTTTCGATTGCCTGTTTTTTAGCAATCACATTCAGGTTTTTAAGCTGGTTGTTCTGACCTATAGAATACTTCCAGTAATTTGAAGAACCTGAATATTTTGAAGCATACTGTATATTGATTTTTTTATCGGCTACCATATCTGCCATCCATATATCCTGTTTTATTCCGCGTATTTTTATCCTGTTGGGATTTGTGATATTAAGGATTTCATTAACCTCATAAGAAGTATAATATCTCTGAGTTCTCCCGGAGTATCCGAGAATCATTGCATAATCTCCCTTATTTAATTCCTTGATTGATACAGGAAGCCAGTATTTTGGCTTTAGAGGAACATTATCTTTTGAGTAAGGAGCAGGTTTGCCGTCAGGGGCTGAATAAACACGGAAAACACTGAAATCGCCTGTATGACGGGGCCACTCCCAGTTGTCGGTATCAAAACCGAATTTGCCGATTGATGAAGGAGGTGCGCCTACTAATCTTACGTCGTTATACCTTTCATAAACAAGGAGATAAAAATAATTTCCACCGTAAAATGTAGCAACCTGGATTCTATAGTTATTTCCTTCCTGTGCTTTTCTCTCGATAGCAGATCTTGCCTCATTTATTGCTAAAGTTCTATCAGATTCAGACATTTCAGGCTTTACATTGGCCAGTATCTGATCGGTAACATCCTCGATCCTGATAAGGAATGTTACTGAAAGATTCGGATTCGGGAGCTCCTCTTCTTTGGTCATTGCCCAGAAACCATCCTTTAGATAATCGTGCTCAACAGAGCTGTGCGATTGAATTGAACCATAACCGCAGTGATGATTAGTCAGTATCAGTCCTTGTGAAGAAACGATTTCGCCAGTGCATCCTCCTCCAAAAATGATAATTGCATCTTTAAGGCAAGCCTTATTCAGGCTGTAAATATCTTCGGCAGAAAGCTTCAGGCCAAGCTGGGTCATCGTACCGATATTAAGCTTTTCAATAAGCGGCAGGAGCCACATACCTTCATCAGCCCTGGCTTTGAAGCCTGCACTGATCAGAATAACAAATAGAAGGGAAATAATTTTTCTCATGATTTTATTTATTGTTTGAATCAATTTTTATAATTAGCAAATATAACTTTTTAGTTGAATACCCGACATGTCAGAAGTCAATCGAAAGCTGGGTTTCGTAGAGCGAGAATGACTTCCTGTGATATGGTGTGATTCCATGTTTCTTTATGGCATCCCTGTGAAATAATGTTGCATAGCCTTTATTTTTATTCCAGCCATAATCAGGATACTCATTATGAATCTTTTCCATGAATTCATCGCGGAAGGTTTTAGCCAGTACAGAAGCAGCTGCAATAGAAAAATAGAGGCTGTCGCCTTTAACAATGGTTTTATGTTTAATTTCTTTGTAAGAAAAGAATTTGTTGCCATCAATAAGCAGAAACTGAGGCTTTTTTGAAAGGCCTTCAATTGCCAGATGCATTGCTTTAATTGAAGCCCTGAGAATATTTATCTTATCAATTTCATTATTATCGACGAAAGCAACATGCCATGCTATTGCTGAATTCATTATTTCTTCCTTGAGAGAATATCTCTGTTTTGCCGTAAGCTTTTTGGAGTCATTCAGTACAGGGTGCTTAAAATTCTTCGGAAGAATAACTGCTGCAGCTGCAACGGGGCCTGCGAGACAGCCTCTTCCGGCTTCATCGCAGCCAGCTTCGATAAGGTTATGATACAGATAAGACTTCAACATTTTTATTCTAATCTGATAAAAATAGAGAATTTTTCTCAACGCGGGAGAAGTCGCATATAAGAAAAAAAATTATTGATCAGAGAAAAATTTCAAGTAAGTTATTAACACATTTATCAACAAAATATGTTGATTTGTCAAAAATTTGACTATTTTTGGCCACTCTGACAGGTTTCAGGATGATGAAAGAATTTAAGATTCTTGGACTATTTTTTCTGGTATCGTGGACTAATGTTTTTACACAGCAATTGTCGCACCAGGTACTTGTTCCTCTTGCCGGACTCTCTTCAGACGGTAATATCAGTTATTCACAAACGGTAGGAGAGACTGCAGTAGAGATTATCAGCTGTTCGGATTACATTTTTACTCAGGGATTCCAGCAGCCTCTGGTAAAAGTCTCCAGCGAAACCCATCCGGAAGGGAACGGAATTAAAATATATCCAAATCCTGTAAGTGACTATGTAACTATTGAATTATATGGTGAATCGGCAAGAACTTTCAGGATTGACTTTATAAATCTGGCAGGAAGAGTTGTGCGTTCTTCCAGGATTGAATTCAGCGATAACTTCTGGTTTAAAGAGCCGCAAAATATAAAAGACCTGATAAGCGGTTTTTATCTTATCAGAATAAAAAGTGAGGATGGAATGATAGACCGTGCGTTCAAGATTGAAAAAATCTAAACCTTTATATATGGCCATAAGACTCATTAAGCGATTATTATTTCTGATAACATTTGCTATGGTAAATGCAGGCATCCTTGCCCAGAACAATGTACCGCTTGGGATTCATTACCAGGCTGTTGCAAGGGATAATTTCGGGAATGAACTGGTAAATAGAAAAATCAGTGTAAAGTTCTCTATTATTGCAGGAGATCCTCTGTCTGTACCTGTTTACCAGGAGCTGCATCAGGATGTGGTGACTTCAAAGTTTGGAGTTTTTTCCCTTGTCATAGGTCATGGGGTAGTAACAGGGAACTCTACCTGCACTTCACTATCAGAGATTGCATGGGAAACTGCTGACCACTATCTTAAAATCGAAGTAAAATTTGAAAACGATTTTATGGATATGGGAACTATACAGTTCTTTGCTGTTCCTTATGCGTTATATGCACAGAAATCACTTGAACCCGGGCCTACAGGTCTGCAGGGTGAAAAAGGTGATAAAGGAGACCCAGGCGATCCGGCTTCAGATAAACAGACTCTATCCTTTGATGGAAGCAATCTTACAATTAGCGGTTCAATTTCAACTGTTCCGCTTACAAACCTGCTTCAGAATCTTGAAGTTTCAAGTGACGGAACAGGAGGCTATAACCTTTCACTGACACGCGGAAATACTATCAATCTTGCAACTGTTGAAAAAGACGGTGATCCCACAAACGAAATACAGGACCTTGTAATAAGTTCTAATAAGCTTAAGATAACCAAAAATGCCCTTGCCACAGAATGGGATTTAACACCCTATCTCGATAATACTGATAAACAAGCTCTTTCATGGGATCCTGTAAACCGGATTTTAGGAATTTCCGGTAACACCGGAACAGTAAATCTCTCCGAACTTGAGAATGATGCTGATGCCGATCCGACAAATGAGATCCAGGATCTTCAGCTTGTCAGCAATAAATTATCAATTACAGGAAAGACAGGTGCTAAAGAGGTTGATATGAATGCTTATCTCGATAATACTGACAACCAGCAACTTACATATAACGAATCAAATAAAAACCTTTCAATTACAGGAGGGAACACAGTTGCTCTAGGAAGCACCGTCGCTTTTAGAGCAAAAAAGACAGCATCCGAAACAATGCCAGCTTTTATGACAGATTATGATTTTATAACTGGTCCTCCGGAATATAACGATGGAGGTGGATTCAATTACTT
>JAPLEC010000112.1 GCA_026391515.1 Bacteroidia bacterium
AATGGAACCATCACCAACGGAGTTGGGTTGTTTTATCATAAGTAAAACCATTAATTTTGAACCAGGTGAGAATAGTCTTTATATTGCTGCAGTTAATAATGCAGGATCCTCTAAATCGGAAAAAATATTTTTCACCGTTCCTGATAATTTACAAATCGTAACAACTAAAACCGACTTACCAAAGCCACCAGCAATTGCATGGGATACACCATCGGGTAAGAATACAGCTCTAAAATCATCTTCAACAAATATTAAAGCATCGATTAAAACGCCTTTTAGATTGACTTCAGTTGTGTTGTATCTTAATGGTGTCTCGCAGGGAGAAATGGAAATCAAATCTTTACAAAACGAGCCTAATAGTTACACAATAGAAAAAACAATAAATTTTAAACAGGTCGAGAATAACATTTATCTTGTGGCGATAAGCCTGGCAGGAAATACAACATCAGAATCCCGTTCTTTTATTTGTCCACCATCCAGTCTTCAGAAAGATCAGTTAACAAGTCAGACTGCGCCTAAAACGAGTAATGAAGTTGTGAACAATCAGCCAGCAAAACAGGTAGCAAATCAGCCAATATCAGCTTCCCCTGAAACAAGAAATGAAGTTGTGGCCATTCCACCTGCAAAATCGGTGACAGCTCAGCCACTATCGGCTGCACCTGTAATTACATGGACAAGCCCTTCGAGTCCCCACACAACTCTTGATACCTACAATGGTACCGTCAAGGCAAAAATTAAGTCAAATTCCGGCATTAAATCGGTTCTATTGTATTTGAATGGAATCTCAAAAGGAGAAGCAGATATTCAGCCTTTACCGGCTGAGCCGGGAACTTACCTTTTAGAAAAAAATATAAATTTTAGTCCGGGAGAAAACTCTATATACCTGGTGGCGACCAACAATGAAGGATCAAACAAATCAGACGAACGATATTTCTCTAATCCTGCTGCTATTCCACCTGTTATTACATGGTCGAATCCGAATACACCAAACTCTCTCGCTAACACGGAAAGCTTAGTTATAAGCGCCTGCATTAACTCTCCGACTGAATTAAAATCTGTTAAGCTGCTGGTCAATGGAAATATCCTGACCGAAGACAATGTTTTCCAGGCTGCTGCTTCAGGTGATTGCAATATTAACTGGCAGAGTACGGTTATACTCAGAGAAGGCGATAACAGTATTTTTATTATAGCTGCAAATGTTGCCGGAAGTACGACATCAGTAAAGCGCTCCATAAAATTCCAGCCTGCTATTGCGGAAAAACGTCTGGCCCTGATTATCGGTAATTCCGATTACAAGAACAGCGCGACATTAAAAAATCCGGTAAATGATGCTAATCTTATGGAAGGTACGCTGAAAGATATTGGATTTGAAGTTATTAAGCATCTTAATGCCGGTAAAGATGAAATGATGTCTGCAATAAGAGAATTTGAAAACAAGATTGCAAATTATAATGTTGCATTATTCTACTATGCAGGACACGGCAACCAGGTCGATGGTAAAAACTATCTGATCCCGATCGATGCCAAATTGGAAAAACCTACTGATTGCAGATTTGAAGCAGTCGAAGTAGATCTGATTGTTGAGGAATTCGAACGTTATCAGGATAATACTAACATTGTTATTCTTGATGCCTGCCGGAATAATCCTTTTGCCAGTTGGGCGAGAGGTGGAGAAGCAGGTTTTAAAATGATGAGCTTTACCAGTGGCACGATTGTGGCCTTTGCCACTTCAGAAGGTACAACCGCAGCCGATGGTAAAGGTGCTAATGGATTATACACTGAAGAACTTGTAAAACAAATATTAATCCCTCAATCGATAAGCAGTGTATTTATGAATACACGTGTTCAGGTAAGAAAATTAAGTGGTAATACTCAAGTTCCGTTGGAAGTCAACAAATTGAATGGAGACTTCTTTTTCAGAAAGTAAATCAATTTAAAACTTTCCCCACATATAATACAGATTTCTCTTATAGTTCTGGTCAAAGCTACACCTTGTTTAAGCCAAAGTCAATCTAAACTAAAAAGCTCCCGGAGCTGATTTCCAAGGGCTAGAAATATTAAGAAGAGCAATTTAAATATCAGAACTAAATAACAGGTATTACCAGCTATCATTCTTATTTTGTGTACTGTCAGCTCTTAAAGCTCTTTCGACAGATGCTATTGTTTCAAGAGCTTTCAAATTCGATTTATGGAAAGCTTGCTCATAAAAATCTTTCTGGTAGCCGTTAAGGTTAAATGGATATTGTTTCGATATCGGATATAAATAATGATTATCAGGTAACTCGCCTCCTCTCATTCTTTCATCATATTGTGTTAATGATAATGTAATCCTTGCCCTGCCGTCTTTAGCTTCCACTTTTAGAATATGCCATGTGTCAATTGTGGTACTTTGTAGTACATCGTTAACAGCATGAACTTTTTTAAAAATTCCTCTTCCGGTTATAATGCCATTCACAACATCTCTGTTTTGAATAACTGAATCAACATCAACACCGTAGTTGTGAACAAAATAGTCCATAGCCCTGTTATAAAGCTCTGTTTTGTTTAAATTCAAACAATCAACTACTTTATTATAGGTAACGTACCCGTTTTCATCAAGTTCCCATTGACCATTATTTTTCTCACGCATTTTTTTTATTGTTTTAGCTTTGACTAAATGAAGAAAATATAAATCTATTTACAATACTTCTTAATTGATTCATTCGCTTTTTCATACCCCAGTTCGAATGCTTTGCGCCAATCCTGGCATGCTCCCTTTTTGTCGCCAAGCTTGTATTTCGAGGTCCCTCTGCCATAATATGCCTCTGCATTTTTTGGATCTAATTGTATTACCTTCCAGAAATCTGAATGTGCTCCAGTGTAATCACCTGTATTAAGCCTGAGGTTTGCTATGTCGTAAAGTATTCCTGGAAGGTCAGGGTTGTTAAAATCAGTTTTTGCAGCCATAGAAGCCATGGAAAAGGCTTCTATGGCAGCTTTGGAATCACCAATCTTTAATTCTGCATT
>JAPLEC010000222.1 GCA_026391515.1 Bacteroidia bacterium
AGAACGATAAGATCTCCACTTCAAGGAACTGGGCTGTATGGCTCCATGAATATCTTATTGACTTCCCCGGAAAGCAGGACGTGCTCAGATATTCTCTTTGTGCCAGTGCACCTGAGACCAAGGACAATGATTTTACATGGAAAGAATTTCAGGCACGCAATAACAACGAGCTGGTTGCTATTCTCGGGAATTTTGTAAACAGGACTCTTGTTCTTACCAATAATTATTATGAGGGCAAAGTTCCGGCATTCGGAAAGACAGATAAGAATGATGAATCAGTTTTGAAAGAGATTGCTCAGATCCGCGATAATGTACAGGCCAGCCTGGAAAATTTCAGATTCCGTGAAGCGCTTAAGGAGGCAATGAATCTTGCAAGGCTGGGCAATAAGTATTTAGCCGATTCTGAACCATGGAAGGTAATAAAAACTGATCCGGAAAGAGTAAAAACAATAATGAATATTGCCCTGCAAATAACTGTAAATCTGTCAATTATACTTGAACCATTCCTCCCATTCTCTATGAAAAAACTAAGGGACTGGCTTAATGTTAGCTCGATGAAATGGAGTGATGCCGGCAGGACTGATCTTCTTAAATCCGGTCATCTCATAAATAAAGCCGGTTTGCTTTTTGAAAAGATTGAAGATGAAGAGATAAACAGGCAGATCGATAAATTAATGTCCACAAAAAAAGCAAATGAGGCTATAGCGATGAATATTGTTCCGGCAAAAGATTCTGTTTCATTTGATGATTTTACAAAATTAGATATCAGAACAGCAACTGTTCTGGAAGCCGAGAAAGTTCCGAAAACCACTAAGCTTCTCAAGCTTAAGATCAATACCGGGATTGATATCCGTACAATCGTAGCAGGTATCGCAGAATGTTTTGAACCTCATAACCTTATTGGCAAACAAATATCAATTGTTGCCAATCTTGAGTCGAGAAAAATCAAGGGCATTGAATCGAAAGGGATGATTTTGATGGCTGAAGATAAAGACGGTAAATTGGTTCTTGTTATTCCTGCAGAAAATGTGAGTAACGGAAGTATCATTAAATAGGTTCTCATCTTCTCGCCCTCTCGCTCTCCCGTCCTCCTTCGCCCGACGAAGCCTTGGCGTAGTCGGGTTCTCACTTCTTTCCTTCCACCGCCTTCTTTGCTTCCTGGAGATGAAGAAATTCTCTATGATCATACCCATCATACTTTCTTCTTAAATCCCAGCTCTTCTGAAGTGTATCCAGCGCTTCCTGGTACTTCCCCTGTTTATATAAGCCCCAGCCTTTAGCATGAAGGTAAACGTAATTATCGGGATATTTTGTTAAAGCCTTTTGAACAAGGTCCATGCCCTCATTAATGTTTCTGTCAGTGAGAATAAGAAACCAACCAAAGACATACTGAAAAAAAACGTTGGGCCCTATCTCGCTTGCTTTCCGATAATATTCTTCCGCTTTATCAAGGAAACCTGCTTCACCGTAAAGATCTCCGACATTAGCAGCTATTGCTGCTTCATTTCCGCCTTCAATAAGTGACAAGTATTTCTTAATATATTTATTTGCAGTAATTGTATCTTTTTCTGTCAATGCAAAAACAACTTGCCTGCGTGTAAGAGCCCGGCTTTCATGAAAATCCTGTTCTGCCTTCCTGAATAATTTTTTCTCTTTTTTATACAACCCTGCGTTATTGTAGGCTTGCCCCAGAAAGCCGTAATAATCTGCCCCTAAAGGTTTTATACCCCATTTTTTATACATTTCAAGCGCTTTTTCAAGCTCAATGATTGCTTTATCATATTGTTGCAGGGCAATGTATTTAGATCCTAAGCTCCGGCGAACCGGTGGCTGATCATCATTCTGCTGTAATTGCCTTAGAGCAGCTATCGCTTCATTTGGTGTCTGATGGGAACAGGCATAATCATAATCAGCATAAAGCTTCTGATTTTCATTCATTATATCCCTTTTTGACTGGAACTTCTCTCCCCATTTTACTGCCTGATTTTCAGAGCCAGAATTATGCAATGCTATAGCAGCAAATCTTATGGCCCAAACAAAGTTCGTGTCTTCACCCGCTGCTTTTTTAAACCATTCGGCTGCTTTTGCATATTGTTCTTTATAATATAAATCTTTACCCTGAATAAAGTACTGGTATGCCAGATAAGATTTTGTTGTTGTAACCTTATCGAATTCAACATTCTTTTTCTTAAGCCTGGTTATCAGAATGTAATCTGCAACTTTTTTGGTAAGAGTGTCAATAACGGGTATAAAATTTCCATCTTCTGATGTTCCTTCTGTCGTAAAAGATTTAATAATCTCCTTCGTTTTTGTATCTGTCATGTTTGCTAAAAACCGGATATTATTGCTTAATCTGATCACGGTACCGGAAATATAGACGTCAGCATTTAGTTTCCGGGCGGTCAGAAGCCCCAGGGATGGCTTGATTGAAGCATAATTAGTCACTCCGTTGCCTTCCAGAACTCCTTTTATTGATTCTTCTTCATGAACTCTGAGATCCTTAGGGTAATCTGAAAGGAAAGAGATCAGATTAGCCTGAATCATTTCCCCGTAGCGTATTGTATCATTGGTCATATTCTCGAAAGGTAAAATTACCAGGGAAATCCTCTCTCCTTTGGAGCTTAGCTTTTCAAGTATATCGCGTTTGAATATTTTGGGATAAATAAGTATTGCAGCAATTATTAATATTGCTGCAATCATTATCACTGAGATCACCCTGCGGTTGAATATACCCATGAATTTCTGCTTAAATGCTGGTCTTCCTGTATCAGCATACTGAGATATTTTTTCATGCACACCCGCTTCTTTTGCTTCTCCCGCTGCTTTTGCTTTCAGCCCCTGGATAATCTCTTTTATTGCCAGAGCTACTTTGTTAATCTGATCACGGTAAATTGTTCCGTTAATATTGTCATGTGGTTTTTCTTCAAGTGCCCGTAACGGTCTGTTAATACCGGCAGATTTATATACAAATTCAACTCCGCGAAGAACGCTTCCCAGAACAGATTCACAGAGCTTAATATCCTCAGGATCAAGGTCGTGGATGCGAACCGGAAGCACACGGCTTGCAACATTACCGTTCGGCAGTTTTACTTTCAGTCCAAACTGATCTGCTGATGCCTCTTCAATAAATGCCTTAAACTCATGCTGC
>JAPLEC010000140.1 GCA_026391515.1 Bacteroidia bacterium
ATCAGGCAGAGGGAATACCACTGGTGACAGGAATATATTCTTAGGATACCAGGCAGGTGTTGGCAATACCACGGGTTCGTATAATGTATTCCTTGGAAATGAAAGCGGTAAAGCCAATACAACAGGTGCGAATAATATATACATTGGCTACCTGACCGGCCAGCTCAGCAATGCCGATAATAACATATTCTTTGGCAACACGTCTGGATACAAAAATAGTACCGGCTGGTCAGATATTTTCATTGGAAACGAAAGCGGATATTCCAACACCATTGGGTATCGAAATATTTTCATTGGTGAGAGAAGCGGATATGGCAATACAGAAGGAAACTGGAACTGTTTTGTTGGATATGTTGCCGGAGAAAGCAATACTACCGGAAGTTCTAACGCTTTTTTTGGTTACCGTTCCGGTAGATACAATACCACTGGTGGGTCAAATGCATTTTTTGGAACTCAGGCAGGCTACAACAATATTGACGGCGAAAGCAATGTCTTTTTTGGAAGAAATACAGGTTTTTATCATACCACAGGTGATAACAATTGCTTCATAGGCTATTATTCAGGATTTAACAATGCCTCTGGTACCAACAATATATTCATAGGTTACCGGGCAGGCTACGGTGCAGCCAGTTCAGCAGCATATGCTAATGTGATGATTGGTCAGGATGTCGGTTACTCACTTACAACCGGACATGACAATATTGCTATCGGGGATTCTGCGGGTATTAAACTAACAGATGGTCTGTACAATGTGATGATAGGTTCCCATGCTGGATATTTTGATAATACAGGAGATTTTAATACTATGATTGGATACCAGGCAGGCGAAAATTCAACAGCCCACTGGAACACCATGGTGGGATACCTTGCAGGAAATTTAAATTCAACAGGAGGAAGCCAGGCAATGCTCGGATACCAGGCAGGTATGAACAATACCGGTGGATTTAATACCATGATCGGATCGCTGGCTGGCGGGACAAGCGGAACCGGTTCATTCAATACTTATGTAGGACTTGCCGCAGGAGAGCAAGCTACCGGTAGTTATAATGTCTTCCTTGGAAGATGGGCCGGCAGGTATGAAGCAACCAGCAGCAGCAAACTTATAATCGAAAGCAATTATACCGGCTCAGATAATTTAAATAATGCTCTGGTATATGGAGATTTCCTTAACGATCAACTAAGATTTAATGCTAATGTGGGTATTAAGACTGCTGCAAGCTCATCTTATGGATTAACAGTAGATAATAGTGCCACAGCTGGAAGTGGTTATGGAATTCGTGCAGAAGGAGGTTCTATAGGAGTTTACGGTATCGCAAATACCGCAGGGACAGGTACCAGGTATGGTGTTTATGGTTATGCAAGTGGAGGTGCTAACAACAGAGGGGTTTTTGGATATGCTCCAACAGTATCGGGTGATTATGCTGGTTATTTTAATGGAAATGTTTATATATCCGGGACTGTAACGTATGGTTCTGACTTAAGGTTGAAGAAAAATATAACTCCTTTAAGTGGTGCTCTAAAAGCAGTGCTCTCGCTGCAAGGTGTTTCATATAACTGGAAATCTGCCGATGAATTATGTGAGTTCTATTCTAATAAATCTCCTGAAGAGAACGCTTATAATCTATCACCAAACAAACAAATCGGACTCATTGCCCAGGAAGTTGAAAAATATGTTCCTGAGGTAGTAAACACTGATGAACAGGGGTATAAATCTATAGATTATTCTAAACTTACTCCTGTACTCATCGAAGCCATCAAGGAACAACAAAAAATTATCGAATCACTTGAAAGTGACAATACCGAACTAAGACAAAGACTTGAAAAACTTGAATCGATTGTTAATTCATTAACAACCCAACAGAAATAAATAAGTTAACTATTGAGAAAAAGCCGTTCGCCCCATGAACGGCTTTTTTATTTGCTGATAATTAATGTTTTTGAATGTTTCAGTCTTTTTTGTGAAAAATATTAGACTTTTATCATTTTATTTCCTATTTTTGATAGGATATTAGCTTAAAGTCTTAAAGTATTAAATGAAATTGCTATCAAGAGAAAGAAATTTCAATACTAATTAAGTCTGTTCCAGCGATATCAGTGATTTTATGTGATTTAAAATGCCAGAAAAAGAGGTTTCTGCTTTACACTAACCAGGCAGAAGTAGTTTTGATTTAGGTTGTGAGGGTGATTAGTCAAAAAAGGCTGTCGGAAACGTCAGCCTTTTATTATTTAATTCCATTTTTAATTTGTTATTTTAGAAGGAATTAAAATATTCTTTTAAGTAAATAGTGAAAACCTTAATATGGACGTCCGAATTGAAACCAGCTGGAAATCTCAGCTGCAGGAGGAATTTGAAAAGGAATATTTTATCCGACTTTCAGAGTTTGTAAAGGAAGAGTATAAAACCAAAACAGTTTATCCCCCGGGCAAACTCATTTTAAATGCTTTTGATCTTTGCCCGTTTGAAAAAGTCAAAGCAGTTATTATTGGCCAGGATCCGTATCATGGCCCCGGACAGGCACATGGATTATGTTTTTCAGTAAGGAAAGGTATAGAATCCCCGCCAAGCCTGGTAAATATTTTTAAGGAGATTGAATCTGATCTCGGATACCGACCTTATTTAAATGGCGATCTTGAAAGATGGGCAACTCAGGGTGTACTTCTCCTTAACGCAACTCTTACTGTAAGAGCACATCTGGCAGGATCGCACCAGAAAAAAGGATGGGAAGAATTCACCGATGCTGCTATTAATGTTCTGAACAGAGATAAAAGTAACCTTGTGTTTTTTCTCTGGGGTGCTTATGCTCAGAAAAAAGGTGAATCAATCGACAGAACAAAACATCTTGTACTGGAATCAGTTCACCCCTCCCCTCTTTCTGCAGCACGTGGATTCTTTGGCAATAAGCATTTCAGCAGATGCAATGAATACCTGGTTAAGAACGGGATTAAGCCAATAGACTGGAGGTAATACTTTCTAACCACAAAGGACACTAAGTTCACACTAAGAGCACAAAGGATTCATTTATTAGATCACTTTGTGTCCTTAATGATTTACCTTTGTGTTCTTTGTGGTTAAAAGGATCATTTAATAGATTCAAGAGCCTTTTTTATTGTTCCAATCAACTCATCCGTATCTTCAAAACCCGCTGATATTCTTATCATTCCAGGTTCCGGATATTTAGTCCCCCAGACAGCTTCAACCGGCATCAGGATAGTCCGGAAATCCCCAAGTGAAGGAATCAGCTTTATTTTTTTTGTTACAGCCTTAATGAAATCATCCCTTCTCTTTTTCTTCTCAACTTTGGTTTTACCGGCAAAATCGAATGTTACCATTCCACCAAATCCCTTTTTCCCAAATAATCTAAGAGCTTCCTCATGACTCGGATGCTCTTTTAATCCAGGATACCAAACTTTTTTCACCAGACTGGACTTATTTAATAATTCGGCAATTATAGCAGCATTGCTACATTGATTCCTGAACCTGAGCTCAAATGTTTGTACCTGGGTATGAAGTCTGTAGGCGTCATCAGCTGAAATCATGTGGCCGACAAATTTTCTGTACTCAATACAAGCTTTCATGATTTCCTTATCATTTCCGCATATTACTCCCGCGGTAATATTTCCATGGCCTGAGAAATATTTGGTAGCGCTATGAATAACGATATCCGCACCGCTTTCCAGGGGTTTCCACAGGTATGGAGTTGCAAAAGTATTATCGACAATGACTTTTGCGCCATATTTTTTTGCAACCTTAATTATTCTGACTGCATCCGGGACAATAAGCATCGGATTTGAAATGGCTTCAATATAGACTATTTCTGGATGAAGGGTCTTCATGACTGATTCAAACGCAGTAATATTATATCGTTCACTGGCAGGAACAAAACTTTGTATATCAAGACCTCTGCGTCTCTTTAATATTGAATCAGCGTAAGATAAAGTTCCTCCGTAAATCTCACTGAAAAAGAGCCAGGGAGCTGTTTTTTTACCCTTTTGAAAAATAGAAACGGCTGTATCTATTGCCGACATGCCCGATTGTGTAAGAAGCGACCAGGCTGAACCCTCAAGCTTCATGATCTCTTCTTCGGCAGCTACAACCGTCGGATTGCGATAACGGGAATAAATATACAATCCAGGCTCACGTTCATTATTGGTTTCATTCTGAAATGCGCTGGAAGTAGTTTCTGCATCAAAAAGCTCAAAACCGGCATCTCTGTAAATTGTCGTTCGTGAACTATTAATTGCTTTTGATTTCATAGCAGATATCATTAATTACTAGATAATTATCATATTTTTTTATTGATACTTGATTTTTTACGACTAATCGTAAAATCACCCGATATTCAATAATCAACAACAAATGTATCACTATAAGCTATAAAAAGAAAGAGGCCTTGACGGCCTCTTCATTTCATTCATATTTTTTTTTAATCTAGAGGTGCATCAAGGGAGCAATTAATTATTTTAAGTTTCTTATTTTGAACACTCAATATAGATACCTGATAGGTTATTTTGGCCTGTCCGATATATGTCAAACCAGTGTAATCGACTGAATCGGTAGCATACTTTTCGCAATTTATCATAGTAGAGATATCGGCTACGTTAAAAGCTTTATCAAATCGTAAATAACCAGAAGTGTCACCGGGGCTGATGATGTCAAAAGTATCTAGACCTCCCGATGTATTGACAATCACTTCATACCATGTCTGACCTGAAAGGTTTTCAATTCTGACATCTGTAGGACCTTCCGGAGAATATTCTAACTTCTTACAGGCAAAAAACAGAATTGCCAGCACAGAAATATATATAACCTTCTTCATAGCCAGGAAGAATTAGTTGATTAACATATAACTGACCAGAAAGATAGCAAAATAGTTGCAAACTGTTTATATTATTTCAAGGCTATTTGATGGTATCCAGCCTTTATTCCCGTCGGATAGTCTGATTTCAAACCATTCCCCGACTTCATCTTCGACTGTCACTTTTGTACCTTCATGAAGCACAAAAAGATCTGTTCCGCTATTATCAGGTGAGCTTTTCCCGTTAACAAGCGGATTAAATATTATAGCCTTCTGGCTGTCATGAATAAGAGATTTATTCCTGAATGAGAATGCAATAGTGAACAATGAAATAATAAGGAGAAGAAGTGCCAGCCAGAATCCCATAACTTTAAGTCTGTATCTGGCTGAATAGAAATAAAGTGAAAGGAATGACAGACAGAGAACGAAGGTAATAATGCTGATCCTGGCCAAGTTGTTCGAAGATAAAACAAGAGATAAAAAATTGTACCACCTGACAAAGAAGAGCTCAGGTATTTCTTCAAAGCGATCGACGACCAGAGTCCTGGCTATCTGGAGGTTATAATTAATATCCTCATCAGCAGGCTTGAGCAGCTTAGCTCTTTCGTAGAAAAGTATTGCTCCGGGTATGTTATTTGTTTTAAAATAAACATTCCCGATATTGTACTCCAGTTCTGCTGAACGATAACCAATTTTGTACAAATCAATCCATTGTTCCAATGCCTGATCATAGTTACCTGAAGTAAAATAATCAGATCCTTGTTTGAATTTATCATCCTTTGTTTTCTGGCTAAATGCCGATGAAGAAAACATTAGTAAAATTATCAAAGCTGATATGGCAGGTATTTTAAAATTCATTTGCATCAGATTGAGTTTTCAATTGACCGGATAAATCCCGAAGCACCTTCATATATTTCTGTCACTTCAGTTCCGGATGAAGAAGGTGCATATCTTGCATACTCACACCTGTCAAGGATATCGGTAAGGCTTTTTATTTTATCCTCATCTATTCCTTTTTCGTGAAGAGCAGCAACAGCATTATTTCTTGTAAGATCAGAAACAGGGATATTCAATTTATCGCTTAAATAACCCCATATTGCTTTTAAGATTTCCTCATGGAATCTGTCTGTTTCACCACGCTTTATGCAGGCTGATGCTTCACGAAGCCGTTTAACAGCAACTTTCCCGGCTTTACGATTTCTGACAGCAGTCAGATCAGCATTGCGTCTTATATGTTCTCTTCTGAAAAACAGAACACCAAGAAATACAAATAAGGCTATTGCATATCCGCTGTAAAATGAGTGCTTCGATAAAATGGTGCTGCCTGATTTTAAAAGTCTTCCGGGATTTGTTTTAATAAAACGGATATCCTTACCCATATATTTGACATCCTGCTTTGAAACACCTCCATAAACAGTAATCCCTGCATTCTGATCGCTGCCTTTACGTGCATGAAAATGAAGTTCCTGGGTTGCCAGTCGTTCATATTTTCCGCTTGAAGTGTTAAAATAAGAATATGTTACTGATGGTATTGTAAAATCACCATAATGACGCGGGATTAAAAGGTATTCAAAAGTTTTTTGTCCGGTAGTTCCACCGATACTGTTTTTAATATCGTCTATTATCTTTGGTTCATAAACCTCAATATCAGGAGACAGCTTCATTTTAGGAGCTTCCGCCAGCTTAAGATTGCCGCTTCCTGAAACAACCACCCTGTAGTTGACAGCATCATTTACCGTAACTGAATCTTTATTGATTGAAGCTTTAAGATTCAACTTCCCCACAAAACCTGAAAAATCATCCGGCTTTACTCCCGGCAAAGGCTTAACGTTTATTTTTATCGGCTTACTGACAACTGCTTTTGGTAAATTCTGATATGAAGAAAAGAAATCTCCGAAAAACGGATCGGTCTGACCAGTCTTCTGCTGAACAAGCACAGTGATCTGAACAGGATCAATGGTTATTTCACCTGTCAGCTGCGGATAAATCAGGAATTGCTGTATCACTCCTGCCCCATAGATCGTACCGTTCACATTTTCCTGCCTGAGTGTTTTAAGAGGAGGTGTTTCAAGATCGGCTTTTAGAAAATTAGTAAAAGGCGGATACTTTATTTCATTGATGCCTGCCAGGTCGACCTTTGTATATATTTTGATTGTAGCAACAATATGTTCACCAATATATACCTCCCTACGGCTAAGCGACAAATCCAGGAATATATCTCCTCCGGCATTTTCAATCTTTGTATTCTCCTGTTCCTGATTCGCATTCTGCCGCACATTAGCCTGCGGGTTATTAGAGTTAATCACCTCTATGCGCATTGAGTCAGAAGTGTAAGTCTTATTTTTTAATGTAAAAGCAGCAGGAGGTATGACAAATTTGCCTTCTTTGAGGGCCTGAAGGTAGTAAACATAGCTATAGGAGGTCTGATGGGATATTTTGCCGTTTATTATTTGGGTGCTTGAACTGTAAGATGTCTGCGGCCCCATAAGCTTATAAAATCCTTCAAAAGAAGGTGCGGCAAACTCTCCTCCACCGGCATTTACTGTCCATGAGACACTGAACTGCTGGCCTGTTTCAACTGCTGAAGGATAATCGGCCTGAACTGAAACATCCTGAGAATGGCCTGTAAAAGGTAAAAGAAGTAAAAGATAATATAGGAATGCTTTCTTCATTTTCTGATATCCCGACTACCAGTTCTTAACGGTTCTGACTTTTGCTTTCAAAGCTTTTGCAAGTTTAACCTTTTCCTGGACATTTTTCTCATCATTTGCCAGGGCATTCAAAACCCTTTCGGCATCTTCTTTTGAAATTTCCTGTGGCTGCTGTTGTTGCTGCTGCTGCTGTTGATTTTTGTTCTGATCCTGTTTATTCTGATCTTCCTTTTTCTGATCCTTTTTATCCTGCTGATCTTTATTCTGGTCCTGCTTATCCTGATTTTGTTGCTGTTGCTGCTTTTGCTGTTCCTGCTGCTTTAAAAGATCCTGAGCATAAGCAAGATTGTATTTTCCTTCCGCGTTTTTCGGATTCAGCTTTAAAGATCCTTTATATGCATCGATGCTCTCCTGAACTTTATTTGCCATCAGAAGTGAATTCCCAAGGTTATAAAGGCTCGATGATTTCTTCTTCTTATCTTCATTCATATTATGATTCTCAATGAATTGTTTACCGGCTTCTTCAAATTTCTTTTGTTTATAGAGTGCATCGCCGGTATTAAATACGGCATCAGAAGATTCTTTGTTTTTATCGATGGCCCGTCTATAAGATATTTCAGACTCAGAGAATTTTTCCTTGTCATACTCACGGTTCCCTTCCCTGATGAATTTCTTATCGGCCTGGGCAAATGTAAACCCTGAAAATATCAAGAATATTAAAGCAGTCAGAAAAACTGACCGGTCTTGCCTCCTATTATTTGAAATGCCAAACATATGGTTTACAATATATTATCAAATTTTGAATTTAAATAATTTAATATCCGCAAGCTTCCTGTTTTTTCTATCCATAATCATAAAATCCACTATAAGCAAAAACAATGTAATCACTGCAAATATCTGAAATTGATCATTGTATTCAGTGTACATTGTGCTTTCCATCTCCTGCTTTTTCATCTTTTTTATTTCACCAAAGATTTCATCAAGCCCAATATTTGAATTACTCGCTCTGACGTAATTCCCACCTGCACTGATTGCAATCTTTTTGAGAATATCTTCATCGAGCTTGGTTATTACCGTATTTCCGTCTTTGTCTTTAAGGTAATCTCTTTTGCCGCTTATTGCAATCGGTACAGGTGCACCGTTTGCAGATCCGATTCCGATTGTATTAATTACTATCCCTGCCTTTGAAGCTTCCGATGCTTTTGCAACAGGATCGTCCTCGTGATTCTCTCCATCAGTAATAATGATCATTGCCTTGCTTTTTCCTTCGCCCGGACTGAATGATCTCATTCCCAGATCGATTGCTGATCCAATGGCTGTACCCTGCTTTGGTACCATATCAGGACTTATTGCTGACAAGAACATTTTAGCGGAAATATAATCGGTGGTAATTGGTATTTGTGTGTATGCATCTCCGGCAAACACAATCAGCCCGATTTTATCGTTATCAAGATTATCAATCAGACGAGTCAATGCTTGTTTTGCCCGTGTAAGCCTGTTTGGCTGTATATCTTCGGCAAGCATGGAATTACTCACATCAAGTGCTATAATAACCTCCACACCTTGTTTCTTTACTTCTTCAAGCTTTGATCCGAATTGTGGTCGTGCCAGGATAATGATTACCGCAGAAACTGCTATTAATTGAAGAATGAATTTCAGTGAAGGCCTGACCCTGGATAGTTCCGGTAACAATTTCTTAACCAGGCTGGAATCGCCCAGCTTTTGAATCGCTCTTCGTTTCCTGATCTCATTTACTATCCATAAAACGATCATGACCGGAAGCAGAAGCAACAGGTACAGAAAATCTGGATTTGCAAATCTGAATAGCTGCATTGTTTTCTGTTTTTATGTGATGTTTTTATAGATAGTATGCCTTAAAAGCACTTCAAGGGCCAGCATAATGAAAGCAATAATTGCAGGAATCAGAAATTTCTCCTGCTTCCTGGTAAATTGTCTCACATCAATCTTAGATTTCTCCATCTTGTCTATTTCAGCATAGACCTGAGTGAGCTTATTATTATCTGTAGCTCTGAAATATCTTCCGCCTGTTTTTCCGGCAATTTCCTTCAGTATAGCTTCATCAATTTCTACAGGCATATTCTGGAATTGCAGCCCGTATGGTGTCTGTACCGGGTATGGCGCAGTTCCCTGTGTACCGACCCCAATCGTATAAACCCTTATACCATACGTTTTTGCAATATCAGCGGCTGTCGCAGGAGCAATCTCTCCCCTGTTATTTATTCCGTCGGTCAGCAGAATTATTACTTTACTTTTGGCCTCGGAATCTTTTATTCTGTTGACCGCAGTTGCTAATCCGTTCCCTATTGCTGTACCGTCCTCTATCATTCCGCTCTGTATCTCGCGCATGAGGTTGATGAGAACAGCATGATCGGTTGTCAGCGGGCACTGTGTGAAGCTTTCACCACTGAAAACGACAAGCCCCATACGGTCATAAGGTCTGCCTGAAATAAATTCTGTTGCAACGTTTTTGGAAGCTTCAAGCCTGTCAGGTTTAAAATCACGGGCAAGCATACTGCCAGAAATATCGAGTGTAAGTATAATATCAATACCTTCAGTTTCTACATTTTGGAATTTATCAGTTTTTTGCGGGCGGGCAAGAACTATAATAAGAAGTGTAACGGCACAGGCTCTCAGACCAAAAAGTATATGCCTGAGATAATTGCGGAAGGATTTGCCTGTTTTGGCGAAAGGCTTCAAATCAGGCATCTGAAGTGCCGGAGAAGTTTTTTGCTGTCGGAAAATATAGTAAGCAATCATTCCTGCAACCAGCAGCAGTAGCCAGAGAAAAAGCGGCGATGCAAATGATATTCCTGTCATAATGCTCCCTCCACCTTTTTCTTCTCGTCAACAGTATCTGTAATTTCTTCCTTCACTTTTGTCAGCTCGATAAATTTCCAGGAATTATCAAAATGCTGCTCATTTTCAGATAGCTCCGGTTTATATTTTGCAAACTTAACCAGGTCGGAACCATTCAGAATAGTTTTAATAGTTGAATACAATTCATCTTTCTTAAAACCCGTCTTAACCAGAGCCTCAAGTGTTTCAGAGGTTGTCATTTCAAGAGAAAATACACCATATCTGTTTTCAAGGTATTGGCGAAGTATTTCAGTCAGGCGGGAATAATAGAGCTTTACCTCTCCCTTTTGCCAAAGCTGTTCTTCTCTCAATTTCTCAAGATCACGAAATGCAATAATATGTGCAGGATCAGGATTTATAACCTGTTCCGGTTCGCTTTTTAATTTTTTAAACCTTTTTATCAATTTGATAATTCCCCATATCGCTGCTGCCAAAAGTGCAGCCAGCAGAACCCATGGAAGTATTTCTCCGATTGTCACAGGTGCCCTATATGGTTTTACAATATCAAATATTTTGGCTGTAGTATCGGGAGGAGCGATTTTTACTCTCATTACCTCAAGAGGTGAGTAATCGGAGTAGAACCGTTTTATTCCGTTTTCATTCTTTATTTCCGCATAAGTTGGAGGAACCTGGTAATATCCTGAGTCGAAGGATGTTATAAGATATTTACTTACCAGCCTGAGTCTGCCGTTTGTCAATGAGCTGTCGAGAACCGGACCAGATAATATTTCAATGTTTTTACATAATGTATCTTTCAGCTGAATTACATTGAGTACCAGGTCGGATGGCTGATCAACAGTTACGGTATAGTTAATCTGATCGCCAATATAGATTTTAGATGTATCAAATGAGGCAGTAACAGTCACATCCTGCCCGTTTAATGCAGTGAAAACTGTAAATAATAATAGTAAAATAGATTTTATCTGTCTCATTTTCACCTGCTTTCAAACAGTCTTATCAGCGGTTTGACGTAATCTTCATCAGTGCATATATATGCCGAATCAACTCCACATTTTTTAAATGTGTTTTTAATATTCTCCAGATGTTCTTCCCACCAGTTCTGATATATTTTTCTCAATGATTTTGAAGAAGTATCAATCCAATTTTCAGCTCCGGTTTCAGAATCCATAACTTTGATCATACCAACATCAGGTATGGAAGTTTCAACCGGATCAAATACTTTAATAGCAGCGATATCGTGCTTATTTGAAGCAATACGTAAGGCTTCCTCAAAACCGGGAGCGATAAAATCAGATAAGATAAATGCTGTACACCGTTTTTTGATAGCATTTGTAAGAAAACGAAGTGGTTCATCGAGATTTGTTTTAAGGCTCTCTGATTTGAAATCGAGCAGTTCCCTTATTATCCTTAGAATATGTTTTCGTCCTTTCTGCGGAGGAATAAATTTCTCAACTTTGTCAGAAAAGAATATCACTCCGATCTTATCATTATTAAAAATTGCTGAAAATGATAGTACTGCAGCAACTTCTGTCATTACGTCACGCTTGAAATTAACTTTTGTTCCGAAATTACCCGATCCGCTTACATCAATAAGGAGCATAACAGTCAGCTCTCTTTCCTCTTCATATATCTTTATATATGGATGATTGAATCGTGCCGTGACATTCCAGTCTATACTTCTGATATCATCGCCATACTGATATTCTCTTACTTCGCTGAAAGCAATACCTCTGCCCTTGAACGCACTGTGATATTCACAGGCAAAAATGTGCCTGGTCAATCCTCTCGTCTTTATTTCAATTTTCCGGACTTTCTTTATGAGCTCAGTTGCTTCCATTTTCTAATAAGCAAAAGTTGTTTTAATCTCTTATCAAAGCAGTATCTCATTTTTAAAATTGAAACTGTCATAAACGCCCTTTGTGCTCTTAGTGCCTGCCTTAGTGTTCATTGTGGTTTAATAATTTATTTTCTTAACCACAAAGGGCTCAAAGTACAACACAAAGGGACACAAAGGAAGAAATATTTCATTTTGAAATACTATATCAATTTTCAATTAGGCTCGTCTATGGAACTTCCACCACATTCAATATTTCAGTTATAATTTTATCCTGATTAACGTTCTCAGCTTCAGCTTCATACGTAAGTCCAATCCTGTGACGCATTACATCGGGACAGATTGCCCTGACATCTTCAGGAATCACATATCCTCTTCTGCGGATAAATGCAAAAGCTTTTGCTGCTTGAGAAAGATATATAGAGGCCCTGGGAGATGCACCGTATGAAATCATATTTGTAAAGGTCGGTAGTCCATACTTTTCAGGGCTTCGGCTTGCAAAAACAATATTCAGAATATAATTTTCAATTTTTTCATCCATATAGACCTCCCTGACTACATCTCTTGCTCTGACTATATCGGAAATCTTGAGAACAGTGCCTGTTTTTGGAAAATCTTTAGCCAGATTCTCGCGGATAATAAGCTTTTCTTCGTCCATCGACGGGTAATCAATAAGCACTTTCATCATAAACCTGTCGACCTGAGCTTCCGGCAATGGATATGTCCCCTCCTGTTCGATTGGATTCTGGGTTGCCAGGACAAGAAATGGCTCATCGAGCCGGAATGTAGATTCGCCTATAGTTATTTGTCGTTCCTGCATAGCTTCAAGCAAAGCGCTTTGAACTTTTGCCGGAGAACGGTTAATTTCATCAGCAAGAATAAAATTCGCAAAGACCGGACCTTTTTTCACAATAAACTCCTCTTTTTTCTGACTGTAAATCATTGTTCCAATGAGATCCGCCGGCAAAAGATCAGGAGTAAACTGAATCCTGCTGAATTTTGCATCGATGATAGCTGCAAGAGATTTGATCGCCAGTGTTTTTGCCAGGCCGGGTACTCCTTCAAGAAGTATATGTCCGTTCGCAAGCAATCCAATCATCAGGCTGTCAGTCAGGTGTCTCTGACCAACAATCACCTTGTTCATCTCCATTCTTATAATATCAACAAAAGCGCTCTCTTTCTCGATTTTTTCATTTAGTAACCTTATGTCAGATGTTTGTTCCATATCTTAAAAATTTAAGTCACAAATATAAGTAATGAGTATCAAAATATTCATAATCACACAACTGTAAAAACAGGTACACAAAAGAAGCAGATGAATTTATAAAGTGTTCTTAAGGAGTGTTAAAGTTGTGTTAAAAAGTATTATCGACCGACAGTGGATTCCAGCTAAATCCGGCACGTGCAGAACTCCTTATTAAAAGTATCATGATAAGAGGAATGAAAGCACTATTAAATGCACCCTGGAAAATTATCTGAATAAAAAATGAGATAAGACACAGGATGAAAACAATTTTGAACCATATATACCATTTTTTATTCAGTATAATGCTTAGCAGACATATAATAATAATTGGACTAAGCCAGATAATATTCAGGTTCTTTTTAGTTTGTTCATGATTAGTAATAAAGTTGAAGAAAATCATTAATAATGAGAGAATTGAATAGATTGAAAAAATAAAAATATCGACGGTCTTATTAGCTTTTATCCTGCGGTTTAATGCAAAAAAGAGCAATATTGCAATAAGAATAAGCGAAAAAATAAAAACAGGTGCAAGATAAAAATGTGTTTTGACGACGGGTGCTTCATATTCCAGTATATTTTCCGGATTTCTAAGCAGCGGTATCATTTTGCCATCACTATTAACAAGCGATTTTGACAGCACTCTTTGCATTTCGATAGGGAGAAACATCTTGTCCCTGAAATGTGCTTTCTTATCGCCCGGAGTTCCAATAACCAGATCAATACCAAAGTTAAGCCACGGGTAAAATTGCTGGTACGAGCCTGTCAGATTTCTGAATGACTGACGATCCTTTGTCTCATCAAGTGGATATATAAGCCTGTTTCCCAATATTTTTTCAAAGAGATCCCTGATACGTGTGGAACAATCATCATAATAGAAGTTGTACCTGTAATTTCTGTTTTCAGGCTTAAGGTTTTCATTTATCAGCGTAATTAACTGCTCAACTTCGGCAGGGTCTAAATTAATTTTTTGTATTTGTACCCATCTTTTATCAAACAGATATTCCTGCAGGAAGCGTTTATAAGAATCTTCAGCAAGCATATAATTAAGTTTTCCTTTGGCAAATTTCCAGATAAAGTGAGTTGTGCTGAAATCGAATACACCCCAGTTATAAACAAGATCGGTTTTCAATTCACGATTGTAAATCCTCAGTGCACTATGACCATATATTGAATAAACCTCAGTTCCGGGCCCGCATGTAATGAGGTAAGCCTCGACTTCAGGAACCACCTGGGAAAATAGATTGAAACTTATCGTGGTAAGAATTATTGCTATGAATAGGATTAACTTTTTCATTATGGCCTCTTTTAATTTGAACACCAAATTAAATACGAAAGTGCAAATAAGTGTCGAATTTGAAGCAATCGTGTCGACTTTTTTTGATTTTGGTTATATTGCAGAATAAAAAGATAAAACATTATTGGAAATTAAGATTAATTATAAAGGGATTCCTCGTCCGCCAGCCGGCGGACTCGGAATGACAGTATACGTTCTATGGATTACGCGGAACTTATAGAATAAGATGTCATTCCGAATGAATCCGCCAGCTGGCGGATGAATGAGGAATCTTCAAGTTAATTAAAAAAATAATGAAAATGAAGATTCTCTTATTCACCACATTAGTTTCAATACTATTCTCTAACTGCAAATTTTCGCAAAGTCATAATACAACTGTTGTCGAAATAAAGGGAGACCAATTTTTCATTAACGGCAAACCAACGTATGAAAAAAGGTTTTGGAATGGTAATAAAATCGAAGGACTCTTGCTAAACTCCAGAATGGTACAAGGGATTTTTGATGATCTTAATCCGGAAACAGCAGGTAACTGGGCATACCCTGATACGAAAAAATGGAATGCCGACCGAAATACAGATGAATTTGTCAGGAACATGGGAATATGGCACAGCTACGGATTACTCTCCTTTACAATTAATATGCAGGGAGGAAGTCCGCAAGGCTATTCACAGTCTCAACCTTGGTATAATTCCGGTTATTATGAAGATGGATCCCTTCGACCTGAATACCTGAACCGTCTTGAAAAAATACTTGATGAAGCTGACAGACTTGGTATGGTTCCTATCCTTGGTCTCTTCTATTTCGGACAGGATGAGCATTTGAAAGATGAAAAAGCTGTCATAAATGCAGTTAATAACATGATTGATTGGCTTTTAGAAAAGAATTACAGAAATATTCTGATAGAGGTGAACAACGAATGCAATATAAAATATGATCATGAAATTCTAAAACCAGGCAGAGTGCATGAGCTTATAGATCTTGTAAAAAGTAAAGAGAAAAATGGATTCAGATTTTATGCCGGTACCAGTTATGGAGGAGGATTTATTCCCTTGCAAAATGTGGCAAAGTCATCAGACTTCATCCTGATGCATGGCAATGGAGTTTCTGATCCTGCCAGAATTCTTGAAATGATAAATGCCGTAAGAAAGATTGATGGATATACTCCAAAACCTATATTATTTAATGAAGATGATCATTATGATTTTGACAAAGAGAAAAATAATTTTGTATCAGCCGTTAAAGGTTATGCCTCATGGGGATTCTTTGACTTCAGACGAAATGACGAGTCATTTGAGAATGGATACCAGAGTGTTCCGGTCGACTGGGGTATAAATTCTGAAAGAAAAAGGGAGTTCTTTAATTTTGTAAGAGAAATAACCGGGAAATAAATGAAATAGTACTTTGTGTTTTTAACAGGTTTTTAGCAGACTATCAGTTTTTTTGCTAATCTTTGGATTAAATATTAGTACTAAAAAAAATGATAAAGAAATCAATCTTAGCAATCCTGATAATCTCTTTTATTTCAATTAGTTGCAAAAGAGAAAGTCAATTCCCCATCACTGATCTGCATGTACATTTAAAAGGTGGATTTACTCTTCAGGATGCTGTAAAAAAATCGGAAGCCGAGAATATCAGATATGGTATTGCATTCAACTGTGGACTCAAATTTCCTGTTCATCAGGACAGTCAGATCGATTCTGTACTTCTTCCTCTGAAAGATTACCCGCAGTTCTTTATAGCAATGCAGGCTGAAGGAAGGGAATGGGTAAACTTGTTTTCAAAAGAATCGCTGCAAAAGTTTGATTATGTGTTTACTGATGCGATGACATTTACTGATGAGAAAGGCAGGAGAAACAGAATCTGGGTAAAAGATGAGACCTGGATTGATGACGAACAGGCGTTTATGGACTATTATGTAAAAACTATTGTGAAGATTTTAACTGAAGAACCTATTAATATTTATGTTAATCCAACGTTTTTACCGGCTCAGATGGCTGCTCGCTACGACAGTTTCTGGACAAAAGAAAGAATGAATAAGGTAATAGAAGCTGCAAAAGCAAATAACATTGCCATCGAAATAAACAACAAATATAAAGTCCCCTCTTTAGATTTTGTTAAGAAAGCTAAAATGGCAGGTGTAAAATTCACGGTCGGGACTAATAATACAGACGGGAATTTTACAGAAGATTATGCCCGTGAAATTATCAAAAAATGCAAACTGGTTCAACAAGATTTTTATCAACCTGTGAATAAGAGACAAAATGGACAGCATTAATCTCATCAGGACACTTAAATTTTTACCGGGGATAATTATAGGCCTTACTGTTCATGAATTCAGTCATGCATTTGTTGCACAAAAGTGTGGCGACACTACAGCAAGAGATCAGGGAAGGGTCACTCTTAATCCTCTTAAACATATTGATTTGCTTGGATTTATATTGCTTTTAGTCGCCGGTTTTGGTTGGGCAAAACCGGTTGAATTCAATGAACAGAATTTAAAGAATCCTAAAACTGATGTTCTTAAGATTGCTGTCGCAGGTCCCCTGTCAAATGCACTGGTTGCAATAGTGCTTTCTGTAATTTTTATGCTATGGATTAGTGCAGGGATCGACCACTATGCCAGAGGCAATAGGATTTTTATGGAAATTCTTCGATACGGAATTTATATTAACTGGGGACTTTTTATCTTCAATCTTATTCCTCTCCCTCCCCTCGATGGTTCACATCTTTTGCTAAGCTATTTTAAAAAATACCCGGCTTTATATACAGGTCTTTACAAATACGGATCGCTTCTTTTATTTGCTCTGATCATAGGCTCCGTTTTTACAAAGATCAATTTATTTCCAATTTGGCCTTTGATACAGTTTTTAGGAGATGGATTCCTTGCTCTTTTCGGATTTCATTTTTGAAAATTGATTATCAATTTAGATAGTCGAAATTCTGCAAGATTCAACATCAGTATTTTGTTCATAGCAATAAATTTACTATTTTAGGATAAACAAGCTTGAAGTGCAAACCTTTCTGATTATACAATTAATAGTTATGGCAGGTTTATTTATACCACAGTCTGATAAATTTGAATCTATCAGGCATAGAATGGTTAAGACCCAGATAGTGGCACGGGGTGTCAACAATGCTGAGGTTATTGAGGCAATGAAAAAAGTGCCACGGCATTTGTTCATTCCGAAAGAGTATGAGGATGAAGCTTATAATGATTATCCGCTGCCAATTGGTCACGGACAAACCATTTCTCAACCTTATATTGTAGCCTATATGACTGAGGTTTTGAAGCCAGGGAGTAAGATGAAAGCTCTTGAGATTGGCACCGGTTCAGGTTATCAGGCAGCTATATTAGCAGAGATCGTCAATAAGGTTTACACGATCGAAATAGTTCCGGAGCTTGCAAAAGAGGCAGATGAAAGATTAAAAAAGCTTGGTTATAAAAACGTAATTTGTAAATATGTTGATGGTTATCAGGGCTGGCCTGAATTTGCTCCATTTGATATAATTATTGTAACTGCAGCTGCTGAAAAGATTCCACAGCCATTAATCGATCAGCTGGCTGAAAACGGGCGACTTGTGATACCTGTGGGTGCACCTTCTGCTGTCCAGGAGCTTCAGCTGATAACAAAAAAGAAAGAAAAGATTGAAACAAAAAATCTGACATTTGTCAGATTTGTTCCGTTTAAGAGGCTTTAAGATTACCACAAGATAAAAAATAAGTGTATGGAATACGCTAAATCGCAAAAACTAAAGGAGGATTGGGGGAATAAGCCCTGTGATCACCCCCGGTTCGAAAAGGTTTATTCCACAGGAGCTTTTCTTCTGAATTATTCCTGCACGACCTGCGGAGCAGATTTCACAATTTCCCAGAAACTTAAAATTGAAGAAGCCCGAAAAGGGATGCAGATCTGAAGTTTTATTTTCTTTCATATATGGATATAAATTCTTGTGATTGAGGATTGTAATTATTTAATTGTTCGCGAACTCGTAATGAAGAGATTTTATTTGGGAAAACCTCCGCGAGTCCAGCCAATCTGTAATTATTGGTAATGTATTCATCTGCCCAGTTGAAAATAAACGTTTCGGAATTTGGCTTAATTAGCCATGAAAATCTGACATTTACAAAAAGAATGTATTTGGGTTTGTTCATTTCTATTTCCTTAGCCATTTCTTTTTGCATTGTAAGAGCATATGAATGCAATTCGACAAGGTTATAAGTATAAATATAACCTGTTGCTGAATATCTGTCAGAATAAAAATAAATTTGAGGCTCTGAACCTAATACCGCTATTTTATCATCCTCGCTTGTATTTTGTTCAAGGAATTTAGCTATTTCAATAGATTCCACAAATGGATTTGAGCCGTGAATTTGTTTACATGCTATTTTAGGATTTATTTTAAACAGATAATTTTTATTCGCATAAATTCCTGTACATGCTAAAATTATAAAAGCAAATAAGCTTATAAATACAAGATTTGGCAATTTTAATTTTTGTATAAAAAATTCACTCAGGAAATCGAAAAAAACAGCTATCAATAAGCCTAATGCTGGCAGCATTGTGATGAAGTAATGATGCCTGAAATAAAAGCCGGGTAATACTGTTAAAAATGAAAAGAACAAAAATGACAAGATTATTATCTTCTTTTGATAAGTTATTTTATTAATAAAAATGAATGGAATTCCTACCAACGAATTAATCCACAAGGCAATATATCCTGCAGAGGTATAATTCGATGTTATAGAACCAACACCCATTTTAAACTTTGTAAGAACTTCTGAAACAGGCACTTGAGTACTATATTTAGCAAGATACTTTACTGTCCAAAACCAGAATTTTTCGAAATCACCAAATACTTTGACGTATAAAAGCAAAATAATTACGGGTAACACAAAGCCTAAAGAAAAAAGCAGTAGACTTTTTAGCAGATTAAACAATGGTTTAACCTTGAATTCTGCAACAACAATAATGGTCGCACCAAACAGTACAAAAAATATTCCTTATTGTTTGCAAATGAATGAAAGGGAAAAGAGAAAGCCTGAAATAAAATATTTCAATAATCTGTTCTTTTCACTTTTATACATTAACAAAAGAACATAAATGCCTATTAGTGCAAAAAAGATTACAAAATGAGTAGCATGAGCTGCCTGTCCAAGCAAATGAGAAGATGTTCCAAGAATTCCGAAAGAGGCAGATGATATTACAGCTCCGATTTTTGAAACAAAATTCTTTGAAATTAAAAATACGAGAATGATAGAAAATAAATTAATAAAGGTAAGACCAAGATGAATGCCAACTATAGATTTACCAAAAATTCCCATCATTATTGCATACATATAATATGTTCCGGGTAGTTTCATATTGTACGCCAGAGTATAAGGAGGATGCCCTTCTAATATAAGTTTGCCCATGTAGGCATATTCACCTTCATCTCGTTCAAGCGGGAAAGAGAGCAGATGTATTCTGACAATCAAAACATAGAGAATCGTTATACCAAGCAGAAAATAAATAAAAATATCATTATTAAAGAGATAGTTATGATGTTTAACTACTTCTGTTTTAAGTTCTTTTGAGATTTTTTCAAGCTTTTTATTCATTTGAACTTTAGGTTAACATAATTTGATCTGTCTATCTTAAAAAATAAGACACTCTTTCTGTTTATAGTAAAAGTAAATATAATATTCCGAAGCAAGAAGTAATGTGTACTACTTGAAAAGAACACTTTCCGCCCCTTCGTTCTCATCGCCCCTCAAATCCTTTATCCTTTTCCGCTTAGGCGGAACTGCGTCGTCCAGAAATTCTGGACTCCTTGTCTCCTTTAAACTTGAAAAGCAGCCTTTCATGGCTGCTTTTCGTGATTCCGGCGCGATTCCTGGTTTACTCTCATTCATTATTAAATAAACGACCTCGTCATGGGTTTGCTGGGTCTTTTTAGTTTATATCGACTTGCTAAAATAAATTTGACTTTGGCGTACGCGAGGTGTAACTTTGCCCTATTGACCCTAAAACAATGTTATTTTAGATAATTACTGTTTCTTATTTATAATTAAAAAAATGGAAATCACGAAAACAAAAAAATTTCTGTGTTTGGTTGGAGTTCTTGCAATCGCTTTGTGGAATGGACACACATTTGCCCAACAGAAGTACGAAAAGCCACCTCAGGAAATCCTTGATGTCCTGAATGCACCACTTCCACCGAGTTTCTTTTTGAGCCCAACCCGCGATATGGCAGTGCTCGCACAGCCTATGAACTATCCTGCCATCGCGGACCTAGCTGAACCAATGCTTCGGCTGGCTGGTGTGAGGATAAATCCGCTCACAAATGCTGAACGCAGCTATATCAGTTACTGGGTCAGCCTGACTCTTAAAAAAATCTCTGATGGCAGTGAGATGCCGATCGCTCTGCCAGCCAACGTTCGCCGCATTGGGCAACCCCGATGGAATGCTAACGGGACTATGTTTGTATTTACCAACGAAGCGTCCAATGGAATTGAGTTGTGGGTAGTAGATGTTGCCACACAAAAAGCACGGCAGCTTCCCGGCCTGCATGTCAATCCACTCCTAGGATCTGCAGTTCAGTGGATGCCAGACCAGAAGACACTGCTAGTAAAGACCATACCTGACGAACGTGGTGAGCCTCCGGAACCGCCGGTTATACCACCAGGTCCTAAAATTCAAGAGAGTATGGGCGTTTCAACGGCCAGCAGCACTTACGAGGCTCGGGATGTTCTTAAAAATCCCTATGAAGCGGATCTATTCGACTACTACACAGCTGCCCAGCTTGTGGTTGTGGATGCGTTATCGGGTGATGTTACAAGAATCGGCAAAGCTGATATCTTCGGACAGGTTAGTCCAGCACCCGGAGGGCAATACTTTTTAGTTGAACGCATCCACCGTCCATATTCATATCTGTGCGCTTATTACCGGTTCCCAAAAGAGGTTGAGGTGTGGAAGACAAACGGTGAACTAGCTGAAAAGATAGCCAGTCTCCCATTAGCCGAACAAGTACCAATAGACGGTGTGCCTACGGGTCCACGATATTACACGTGGCATCCTAAAGAAACGTCCACTCTTTTTTGGGCTGAAGCTCTCGACGGAGGTAATCCTAAGACGAATGTGCCATATCGCGATTGCATAATGCTTAAGCTGGTTGGAACGACCGCCGTCGAACTCTGCAAGACCGAGCAGCGGTTCGACAACTTGCAATGGATTGAGAAGGGAGATCTGATCCTTCTTTCCGATTATGATCCCGATCGCCATTGGACTCGCACTTATATTCTCAATTTAGATGACCGTTCTGCAGCACCCCGGTTGCTTTGGGACATGAGCTCGGACGACCGGTATAAAAATCCGGGCTACCCAGTCTATCGTGTATTACCGACAGGAGCCTGGGCAATTATGCTGCAGGATGAATGGATCTATCTTGGCGGCAACGGCTCCTCCCCGGAAGGAGACCGCCCCTTCCTTGACCGATTGAACCTGCGAACACTTAAAACAGAGAGACTTTTTCGGTCAGATCGTTCAAGCTACGAGTACTTCGTCAATTGGCTTAATCCTGCAGCCGGGACTTTTATCACACGTCACGAATCGCCTACCGATCCTCCTAACTTTTTCGTGCGGACACTTGCAAAGAAACCTTTGAAGGATGTTCAACAGGGAGAAGCATCCTGGTCATCCACCTCACGCGCAATTACACGGTTCCCTAATACAACGCCACAACTCAGCGGTATTACGAAGCGCCTAGTAACCTACAAGCGTGCGGATGGCGTTGATCTGTCATTCATGCTTTATCTTCCGCCCGGATATAAGCCGGGAATTCGTCTACCTACTGTGGTTTGGGCTTATCCTCTCGATTACACGGAACAAGGAGTCGCAGGACAAATAGAAGGATCTTCTCAGCTGTTCACAACCATCCGGGGCACTTCTGAACTCTTCTTTCTGCTTCAGGGATACGCCGTTCTGGACGACGCCACAATGCCCGTTATTGGTCCTGCTGAGACCGCTTATGACAATTTTCCAGAGCAGATCGTCGCAAATGCCAAGGCTGCCATCGATAAGGCGGTTGAGCTGGGAGTGACTGACCCTGAGCGTGTCGGTGTCGGAGGCCACAGTCACGGCGCTCTGATGACTGCTAACCTGCTTGTGTATTCAGATCTCTTCCGAGCAGGCATTGCTCGCAGCGGGGCTTATAATCATACCATACGCCCATTCGGGTTCCAGAATGAAAGACGCACTCTTTGGCAGGCTCGTGATACGTACATCAAGCTTTCGCCGGTTCTGCAAGCAGACAAGATCAATGAGCCATTGCTATTGATTCACGGAGAATTAGATCAAAATCCCGGGACCGTCCCAATGCAGTCGGAAAAGCTATACGAAGCTCTTCGAGGAATCGGGAAGACCGTAAGGCTTTGCATGCTTCCCTACGAGAGCCATGGATACTCGGCACTTGAATCAACGGAACATGTGCTCTACGAAATGATAACCTGGTTTGACCATTATGTAAAGAACGCTCCTCCAAGGGCGATACAGCCAGCTGCTGAGAAAAAGTGAAGTAAAATCACTAATCGTGAGGACATATAAAATAAGGAAGACTTAGTTTAAGAGAATCAGGGCATTAAACAAAATGTAATATCCCTGGAATTACGGTAGGATCTATTTTAGTTTATTTCTTTCGGAAATCAGCTCCGGGGGCTTTTCATTTGACTTGTGTTCTTTTCTTTTGTAAGTTTGATAAGTTAATTTAAACCATGTAGTTATGGAAGACTTAATTTTCAAATACAGAGGATGGGGGTGGATTAAGAGAATAATAGGTGTATTTTGGATATTGTTAGGCATTGCAGGTCTGTTATTCTTACAGGATAAACCCTTGACACTATTACACTGCATAACTTCAATTGCATTTGTTCTCATTGGAGTTATATTTTTTACCCCATTGATGGGATTTAATGAAACCAGTTTCGTGGTCGGTGACGGTAATCTGAAGATAAAATGGAGAACAAGAATTAGAGAAATTATAATCCAAGATACTGAAATCGAAA
>JAPLEC010000433.1 GCA_026391515.1 Bacteroidia bacterium
TTACTTGCAAATAATATGCTGAAAGGCGAGGAGCTGAGTGCATTTGTTAAGAGATCCGTGGAACTTTTATAAATGTCTTGAGGTCTTGAAGTCTTTATGTCCCGCTTATGCGGGACTGTCTTAACACTTCGCTGTCTGTCATTTACTCTTTCAGGCGAGCGAAGTGAGCCAGACAAACCGGAGGCTAAGACTTAAAGACAGGCGACCAGAGGGAGCAAGACTTTTTTTCAAATCATCCTCCCAATCTCTCCCTTTATATAGTCGATTGCTGCCCGTGTAGGTTCCTTTTGCATATCCATAATCGTCTCCAGAAGGATTTTACTGAATGCCATGCCGGTTGCTGTTGGTGGCAGCTTCTCAAATTCTCCGTTTATTATTTTGATCATATTTGAACGGGCATTTCTGACTACTTCCCATGCCTGCGGACTCATATAAATTTGCTGAGACAGGTTATGTTCAAATTCGCTTCTTATCGTTGTAAGAAGCGCTGAATGAAGTTGTGCTGCCGACATGCCGGGTGAACTGATCCTTACCAGCATCGATTCGAGTGATGTCCTTTCCAGAAAAAGTACGATCCTTTCATAGGCCTGTAGCTTTATCGGAGTCACAGTGCGGCTGTTTTGAAGAACCAGTTCCTGCTTCCTTTTGTCCTGATCATTTTTGATAAGGTATCTCAAAAGTATCCATGCAGTTATAAGAACGAGCAAAGCAGGGATTGTAATTTTCAGGATATCGTAAAATGCTTCCATCTTAATTCATTTTATTAACAAAATACAAACTTAATTTTTTATTTTGTAACTGACATAAAAATTTTTGTCCCACAAATGACGCTGATGAGCGCAAGTTTGATATTATCACATACCATTTATCAGTGATTATTATCTATTTATAAAGGTTTTAATGAGGTCGTTTTTAGAAATTTCTTTTTACTTTTAACTGTTAACTATAAGCTTAAAACTTCAAACCTCAAATTTACACATGGAATATCTATCTGACAGAATTAAATCGTTATCAGTCTCGCAAACACTGGCCATGGCACAAAAAAGTCGTGAGTTAAAAGAAAAAGGATTAGACATTATAAGTCTGAGCCTTGGTGAACCCGACTTCAATACTCCTGATTATATAAAGGAAGCAGCTAAGAAGGCTATTGATGATAATTATTCGAAATACCCGCCTGTGCAGGGATATAACGATCTGAGGGAGGCAATATCAAAGAAATTCAAAGAAGAAAACGGTATTAATTATACTCCGGAGCAGATAATTGTCTCCACCGGTGGTAAACATTCAATAATAAATGTTATTCTGTCTATTGTAAATCCGGGTGAAGAAGTTATCATCCTTGCACCATACTGGGTCAGCTATTATGATCAGATAAAGCTGGCAGGAGGGAAGCCTGTTGTTGTTGAAACGCTTCTTGAAAATGATTTTAAGGTCATGCCTGAACAGCTTGAAGTTGTAATAACAAGAAAAACCAGGCTTATAATATTCAACTCACCTTCAAATCCGACAGGTATGGTTTATACCAGGGAAGAGATGGAAGAGATTGCAAATGTTGTCAGGAAACATGAAGGTTTGTTCATTATTTCGGATGAGATCTATGAGCATATACTTTTTAAGGGTGAACATGTAAGTATGGCTTCATTTGATTTTATTTATGATCGGGTGATCACTGTCAACGGTGTATCAAAAGGTTATGCAATGACGGGTTGGAGAATAGGTTATATCGGAGCTCCGGTATGGATTGCAAAAGCCGTTAATAAGCTCCAGGGACAATTTACATCCGGAGCATGTTCAATTGCTCAGAGAGCTGCACTGGCAGCAATTCAGATTAAAGATAATTCCCGACAGATGATGAGAGATGCATTTCTCAGGCGACGTGATCTTATTTGCAAGCTTTTAAAAGATGTAAAAGGTTTGAAATTCAGAGTTCCGCAAGGTGCTTTTTATATTATGGTTGACATTAGTCATTACCTTAGGAAGACAGACGGAGTGACTCGAATACATACTTCAGACGACCTGGCACTCTACCTCCTTGATAAAGCACAGGTTGCCCTTGTGGGCGGTGATGCATTTGGAGCCCCTGACTATATGAGGATATCGTACGCAACGTCTGACGATCTGCTGGTTGAGGCAGTAAAGAGAATAAAGGCTGCGCTGGAGAAGTTGAAATGACTACACATGTATTCACCCCTTTTTTAAATACCATCTTAACCCTCCCTCCAACTCCCTCCCTTAATGCTAAGGGAGGGAGAGAAATACTTGTCTATCTGTTAATTATTCCCCTTCCCTTTGACTTAAGGGAAGGGGTTGGGGGAAGGGTTTTGCTTTTAACCATGCGGCAGGGGGGTGTTTCCCTGCTAGTACTTATTGTACGATATAACCTCCTTGGCAGGTTTCCTTTTCTTTGTTCTTAGTTCACTCAGCGAATACCCCAGCGTTATAATCAGCTCTACCCGTTTTGAACGGGGAATGGAAAGGATTTTTCTTACCCGATTTTCATCAAACCAGCCTATCATGCATGAACCCATTCCTTCTGCCCGGGCTTGCAGACATATATTTTCGGAAGCTATACCTATATCAATAAGTGAATAATCTTTGGCCTTGATTGTTGCTCCGACCTGTGAGGTAATGTTTGACCTTTCACGAATAACAATGATAAGAGCCGGAGCCTGGTCAACAAATGTATTCATTCTGACAAGCTTTTCAGAACATGCTTCGGCAATCTTACTGATAAGAACGGAGTCTGTTATGACCACAAACTTCCATGGCTGACCATTGCAGGCCGAAGGAGCCATCCTGGCTGCTTCGGTTATTCTATCAAGCTTTTCTTTATCAATCGGTTTATCACTGTACCTTCTGTCGCTCTGCCTGCTGGTTATTATTTCAAGCATTCTCTTCCCGTCAATCATTTTTACCTCCTTTTTATTCAAAATTATTTTTGCGATTGGATAAATATAGCAATATTTAATATCTTTATTTTTTAAAGATCTATCATGGTTTAAATTCAAAAATTAAAATTTATTAAAATGTCAACACTACTAATTATTCTTGGAATTATTATTCTTTTAGTCATTATTATTGTCTCTCTTTATAACCGGCTGGTGAAGCTGAGAAATAACAGGGAGCAGGCATTTGCAGACGTTGATGTTCAGCTGAAACAGAGGCATGATATGATACCTCAGCTTGTTGATGCTGTAAAAGGTTACATGCTGCATGAACGTGGGGTTCTTACTGAGGTCACTGAAGCACGTGCCAATGCAATGAAAGCAACATCCATAAATGACAAAATAGTTGCAGAGAACAGATTGTCGACAGCGCTCGATGGTTTGAAGGTGGCTGTTGAAGCATACCCCGACCTTAAAGCCAGCCAGAATTTTCTCAATCTGCAGAATGAGATTTCTGATATTGAAAACAAGATCGCTGCAGCACGCCGGTTCTTTAACTCGGCAACCAAAGAACTTAATGTTGCGACAGAAGTGTTCCCCTCGAACCTTATTGCCACAATGTTCAATTTTAAACGTGAACCATTGTTCGAGCTTGGCGATCAGCGTGCAGTAGTTGAAGAACCTCCGAAGATACAGTTCTCATAATATGAAATACTTTGGACTGCATAGCCAGATCAGGAGGAATAACACAAATTCGGTACTGCTCCTGTTGATGTTCCCTGTTGTCTTTTTCGGACTGACATGGCTATTCTTCTTTTTTATGAAAGTTTTTGGATCCCATTCTTCTTCCCTGGAACAGCAGCAATATAATATTCTGCCTGTTGTCAACAGTAATTTTGTGCATACAGTACCATGGGTTGCTATCGGGGTAATTATCTGGTTTACAGTGGCATGGTTTTCACATAGCTCCATGATCAATGCGGCTACATCTTCAAAACCACTGGCAAGAAAAGACAATAAACGAGTCTATAATCTTGTTGAGAACCTCTGTATCTCAAAAGGACTGGCAATGCCTATGGTGAACATTATTGAGGATGATTCCCTGAATGCATTCGCAAGCGGTTTAAACTCAAAGACATATACTGTATCATTATCGCGTGGCATTATTAACAAGCTCGATGATCATGAATTGGAAGCTGTAATTGCTCATGAGCTTACTCACATCAGAAACAGAGATGTGAGGTTGCTCATTATTTCAATTGTGTTTGTTGGAATCTTTGCGTTTATTTCAGAGGCCTTATTCAGATCACTGAGGTTCGGAAGCCTTGGACGGGGGAAGAAAGGTAGTGCCGGTGTTGCAATTATTATTGGTCTGGTACTGGCTCTTATTGGTTACCTGGTGGCAACACTTTTCAGGTTTGCTCTTTCAAGGAAACGTGAATATCTTGCCGATGCAGGATCTGCAGAGCTTACGAGAAATCCGCTTGCGCTGGCATCAGCTCTCAGGAAGATCTCGGTTGATCCGACAATAGAAGCTGTTCAGAGAAAAGATGTCGCCCAGATGTTCATCCAAAACCCGCAGATCGGAAATAAAAAATTTGCAATGTCAGTTTCCTCGCTCTTTGCAACTCATCCGCCGATTGAGAAAAGGATAGAGATACTGGAGCAGTATTAAGCGGCTTAATGGCGCAACGGTGCAACGGCGTAAAGGAAAGAATAGGAGAGTGAGAGAAAAGGAGAAGGAGAGCATTTTTTTACATCGTCACTTGTTCTTTTTCATTTTTACCTTTGTGTGCCTTCGTGCGAACTTTGTGTTCTTTGTGGTTAAAGAATGATCTTATTCTTCCTTGGTCTTTTTTTGCTTTTTCCCAAAAAACTTCTTCTCTTCGCCTTTTAATAATCTTTTGATGTTATTCCTGTGAGTAATAAGCAATGCTATTGCGACGAAGATTGAAAACAGTTTGAATAATAAAGATGGTGTTTCAAAAACTGTAAATAACAATATCGGAAATGCTATCCCTGCACTCATGGAAGAGACAGAAACGATTCCTGTAATAAGAAAAACTATCAGAAATACTCCAAAGCAGGTTAGTGTGAGGTATGGATGCAAAGCGAGCAGAACACCAAACATAGTTGCAACACCTTTTCCTCCCCTGAAACCTGCAAAAACCGGGAATATGTGACCTATAATAGCTATTAATCCGGTCATTATCTGGAGGTTAGTAGCAAGGGCAGTATCATGTTGAGCAAGGCCAAAAAAAACAGGAAGCATAGCCGCTGTCCATCCTTTTATCATATCGATTAACAGGACAGGAACACCTGTTTTCCATCCAAGCACTCTTATTGCATTTGCTGCTCCGGCATTCCCGCTTCCATGTTCTCTTACATCAATCCCGTGAAAAATCCTGCCGGCCCATACAGCTGTCGGTATTGATCCAAGAATGTAAGCGAGGACAATTGTAATTATTAGAAGCAGTATGTTCATATCGGGATTATTTGTGTGCAAAAAAACTGATTATGAGATCTTTGGACCATGCTCAACAAGGCTTGCAGTTTCCGGATTTGAGGTGAATTTGCTGAAATTATTAATGAATTTCAGAGCAAGATCAGATGCTGCAATATGCCATTTAGTCGTTGATTCCCAACCATTTGCAGGATCGAGAATACTTTCATCAACACCTTTGATCTTTGCGGGGATGCTGACATTAAAAACCGGAAGGTCCACGAATTCATTATCATTAATGGAATCATCAAGTATTGCATTAATGATACGGCGGGTTGATGGCAGATCAATTCTGCTGCCTGTTCCGTATGGCCCCCTTATCCAGCCGGTATTAATAAGCCATGCTTCAGCTCCATGAATCTTCATCTTTCTTGTCAGCTCATTCGCATAAATGATTGGATCGACCATCAGAAAAGCTGCACCAAAACATGCTGAAAATGAAGGCACCGGTTCAACTATACCTCTTTCTGTACCTGCAACTTTGGCAGTGTAACCGCTCAGAAAATAATATTTGCACTGTTCTTCGGTGAGGCGGCTTACCGGCGGCAAAACACCAAAAGTATCAGCCGACAGAAAGATTACCTTCGTTGCATGTCCCGCTTTTGACACAGGCTTTACTATATTATTAATATGGTATATCGGGTAGGAGACTCTTGTGTTTTCCGTTTTTGCATCGCTGTTGAAATCAATTGTTCCATCCGAAAGCACAACAAGGTTTTCCAGAAGTGCATCCCTTCTGATAGCATTGTAAATATCGGGTTCATTCTCCTTGCTCAGCTTGATGCATTTCGCATAACAGCCACCTTCAAAATTGAAGATGCCATCATCATCCCATCCATGCTCATCATCTCCCACGAGAGCTCTGTCAGGATCTGTGGAGAGGGTTGTCTTGCCTGTTCCGGAAAGTCCAAAGAAGATAGCCACATCACCCTTTTTACCGACATTAGCTGAGCAATGCATTGAAGCAATTCCCTTGAGTGGAAGGTAGTAATTCATAACCGAGAAAATACCTTTTTTCATTTCGCCGCCATACCATGTTCCGCCAATAACTGCCATACTTTCTGTAAGGTTGAAAAAGATAAAGTTTTCAGAGTTGAGCCCCTGTTTCTGCCAATCAGGGTTGGTGGTTTTTGAAGCATTCAGTACAATGAAATCTGGTTTGAAATTTTTCAGTTCCTGCGTAGTTGGCCTGATGAACATATTTTTTATAAAATGTGCCTGCCAGGCAACCTCCATTATGAACCTTACCTTAATCCTTGTATTCTCATTTGCGCCTGAGAAACAATCGACAACGAACAACCGTTTACCGGATAGCTGCCTGGCAGAAATGTTTTTACAATGCTGCCAGATTTCCTGTGTAATAGGCTTATTATCAGATACTTTAGCTTTATCAGATTTCCACCAGACTGTATCTTTTGTCGTTTCGTCGAAGACAATATATTTGTCTTTTGGAGAACGCCCCGTAAAGATGCCGGTATCTACTGAAATGGCTCCGGTCTTTGTAATGATTCCTCTTTCAAGTTTTTCGAGATCAGGTTTTGTCTCCTCGGCGAAGAGCAAGTTATAATCCGGATTATAAACAATCTCTTTTACATCGTTTATGCCATATTCGGATAAATCTTTTGCTGTGATCATGCTTAGCAGATTATTTTTAAATGATGAGCGCTGCAAAGTAATTAAAATATTAATGCGCAAGTTTTTAAGTTAATATTTTGTAGAAAAAAACAAGAGACAAAAAAGTTGCACAGAGTGACACAGAGAAGCACAGAGTTCCACAGAGAAAAGTCTCTGTGCCTCTCTGTGGTCCTCTGTGTATCTCTGTGTAAGTTCTTCTTTTATTATTAAATGAATATAAGATAGGGTAAGTCAACCAGTGACGGTCTTATCATTGTCTTATGGTTAGTAATTCTTACTACAAGGTCAGGTTTATTGCAGCCATGCAAAAGAAAAGGGACGTTTCTAAAGCGTCCCTTCTTAATAAATATCAATCAATTATTTATTTCCCGAATTTGATCGAAGCCTGTGCTGCTGCCAATCTTGCTATTGGCACCCTGAATGGTGAGCAGCTTACGTAGGTGAGTCCTGTTTTGAAACAGAATTCAACTGATGCCGGGTCGCCACCCTGTTCTCCGCAAATACCGACCTTTAGATTAGGCCTGGTGGCTCTTCCTTTCTGAACCGACATAGTTATCAGCTGGCCAACACCTTCCTGGTCGATTGTCTGGAACGGATCTGCAGCAAGCATCTTTTTGTCAAGATAATCATTCATGAATCCGCCAATATCATCGCGACTAAAGCCGAAAGTCATTTGTGAGAGGTCGTTTGTTCCGAAAGAGAAGAACTCAGCACTTTTCGCCATACGGTCTGAAAGGAGAGCAGCACGGGGTATCTCGATCATAGTACCATATTTGTATTCTATCTTGTTAACTCCGAATTTATTACAGACTTCACTATAAACTTTATCGACAACTTTCTTTGTCACATCAAGCTCTGAAACATCGCATGTAACAGGAACCATTAGTTCAGGTTCGGGTTTCTTTCCGTCCTTAATAAGCTCGACTGTTGCCTCGAACATAGCCCTTACCTGCATCTCGGTAACTTCAGGATAAGTTATCCCAAGGCGCACACCACGGTGTCCCATCATCGGATTAGATTCGTGTAATGCTTCACCGCGCTTTTCAACGTCTTCTTTCCTGATACCCAATGCCTTAGCAAGCTCCTCCTGCTTGTCAGGACTCTGAGGAACAAACTCATGAAGAGGCGGATCAAGCAGCCTGAAAGTAACAGGCAGTCCATCCATTGCTTCGAGTGTGGCTTTCATATCTTTCTTGACATATTTGAACAAATCGTCAAGAGCCTTCCGGCGTTCTGGTTCATTTGCGCTGAGGATCATTTTACGAAGAAGGAACAGTGGTGCTTCTGAACCTTTACCATAGAACATGTGCTCTGTCCGGAAGAGTCCTATTCCCTCTGCTCCAAAGTCGCGGGCAACTTTTGCATCAGCCGGGGTATCAGCATTTGTACGTACACCCATCTTACGGTATTTGTCGACCATTTTCATAAACTCCTGGAACCTTGGGTTTTCTGTAGCATCCATTAATGCAATAGCTCCGGTATATACATTTCCTTTTGTTCCGTTAAGTGTGAGAATATCACCTTCTTTGATTACTATGCTTGATCCGGTTATTTTAGCAGTTTTAGATGCTGCCTCGACATGTAGTGCACCGGCCCCAACGATGCAACATTTGCCCCAACCGCGTGCAACCAATGCCGCATGCGAAGTCATACCGCCCCGGGCAGTAAGAATACCTTCTGCAGCACGCATTCCTTCCACATCCTCAGGATTGGTCTCTTCCCGGAGAAGGATTACTTTTTCTCCTTTGCGGAACCAGTTTACTGCATCTTCAGCTGTAAAAACAACTTTTCCTACTGCTGCTCCCGGACCGGCAGGTAAGCCTTTTACGACCGGTTTTACTTTCTTTTCGGCATCAGGATTGCAGATCGGGTGGAGAAGCTCGTCGAGCTGAGCAGGATCGACGCGCAATACTGATGTTTTTTCATCTATAAGCTTTTCATGAAGCATATCCATTGCCATATTCAGTGCAGCTGTACCTGTTCTCTTTCCCGCACGGCACTGAAGCATATAGAGAACACCCTCCTGTATTGTGAATTCAATGTCGAGCATATCTTTGAACGACTTCTCAAGAATATCGCGGATATTGCTGAGCTCTTTATAAGTGCCCGGCATAGCTTCCTGCATACTTTTCAAGTGCTTGTTTTGTTCGTTCTTGGTTTCATCATTTAAAGGACTTGGAGTGCGGATACCGGCAACAACGTCCTCACCCTGTGCATTTACCAGCCATTCACCGTAGAAAAGGTTTTCTCCGGTTGCAGGATTACGGGTAAATGCAACACCTGTTGCTGATGTGTCGCCCATATTTCCGAATACCATTGCCTGAACATTAACTGCTGTTCCCCAGTCATCCGGAATACCTTCGATACGACGATACGAAACAGCTTTTTTCCCGTTCCAGCTCTTGAATACAGCTTTAATACTTCCTTCAAGCTGTTCTTTTGCATCATCGGGGAAAGGTTTTCCAAGAACTTCTTTTATCTTCTTCTTAAATTCTTCCGAGAGGAATTTTAATTCCTCTGCATTTATTTCAGTATCAGATTTATATCCTTTTTTATGTTTGAATTCGCCAAGCATTTCATCAAGCTGTTTACGGATACCTTTTCCTTCACCAAGATCAATACCTTCAG
>JAPLEC010000273.1 GCA_026391515.1 Bacteroidia bacterium
AGGCTCCATTTGCGAGAGCGGTCAGTTCTTCCCAACCGAGCATATCTGCATAATCCTGTGGAAGTGAATGCTTTGATCCGTCTTCGAAAGTTCTTCCGAAATCAAATCCATACTTTGACTCAACTGTATTGAAATATTCAATTAATCCTTTGGTTTTAAAAACTGGCAAGCCAAATGGCAGAATAAAAACAGTGAGCAGAACCAGGAGAACAATAAATGCCGACCTGGTATACCATTTTCTGAATATTGATTCATAGTAAACTGCTCCTGCTGAAATAAGGAAAGGGAAAACTCCCTGAGTATAATAACTTTTACCCCTCATCATCATCAGAGTTACTATCACTGCTATCACAATCACACCAAGGAATCTGAATTTTTTTTGCTGTTTATTAAAAAGTATATATAATAATCCCGCTATTGTAAGGAAAGATGAAGCGCCAGGCATAATTATCTGTTCTGTTAAAAAAGCTGACCTATTAACATTTACAAGCTGGTTTTCAGCTAGTTCTGAAAGATGGTTTATCACCGGCAATCCATTAGCAATCTGCCAGATAAGGTTTGGCAGAAAAATTATAGTTCCCGCTGCTATTCCAAACCAGAATATTTTATTGCTGAGAACATTCCTGTATCTGGTAAAAAGAATGACTACCAGAATTATAATGAAAAGTAATCCTATCAGGTATTTATTAAGAAGCGACAAACCTGCTACAATTCCGAACCATATCAGATATTTGGGATTCTCTGAATTTATATATTTGATTATCAAATATATAGTCAATGTCCAAAATAGCAGATCTATGTGAACAGGCTGGAAAAGCAAGAATGTCCTTAATCCGAAAACAGAGATTATCATACCTGTAGCGGCAAGTATCCGGGCATATTTGTTACCTCCGAGCTCTTTAGCCAGTTCTGAAACCAGAATTACTTCTACTCCGCCGATCAGCGCAGGGAATAGCCGTACTGCAAAAACAGAATATCCGAAAATATTCTGCATAATCCATGCCACCCATCCGATAAGCGGTGGGACTGAAGCATAACCGAAATCAGGATGAAGGCCAAGAGAGAAATAGAGAAGCTCGTCACGGTGGTACTCCAGGTTACTAAGAAAAATAAGGTGTAATCCAACACTCAGTAAGGCAATAAAAACTATTGCCGTTCCGGTCTTTTTTTCAGGTGTCATCAGAATGGCCAGGATGTCCAGTAATATGTAAATGAATTTGCCGGAACCTTCTCCTTATCGTACCTCGATTCATTGACCAGATAAAATGTTTTTGCGCCTTTATACCGGTAAGTCTGTAAAAACGAGGTTCCGGTTAGCCTTATATATTCCTTGTCACTGACTGCAATACAGAAAGGCATTGTAAAGTTTATACCTGTATTTGACCACCTGTAAGTGAATGTAAGGTTATTACCTTTGTCAATGGTATAGCTGCAGGCCAGGATCGGAGCCTCGGTCTTGTAAAGAAAAATATCGAAGAAATCCGAATAATCGGCTTTGGTATAATCCTTTACATAATCTGTAAAATCAGAAGTGGTCACAATCCTGTATTTGTATTTCTGATAGAATCCCTTTATCATATTCTTAAAAAGCGTGTCATTATTCATGATACACCTCAGATTGTTCAGCATTGCCGCTCCTTTCGTGTAGATATCGTTCCCAAGGAAAGTATTGCTGTTAATGTCGCGTTCACCGACTATCGGCCAGATATTCATGACCGAGCCAAAGTTTGATGCGGCCACCCTGATATATTCCGGATACCCGAATTTCTCCTCGGCAAACAGGAATTCGGAATATGTGGCGAATCCTTCGTTGATCCATGCATCTGCCATGTCAGGTACTGCCACCGCATTGCCCCACCACTCATGAGCCAGCTCATGGATAATAAGATAATCATAGTCCTTTGTATAATATTCCCTGCGATTATTGCTTTTCCCATACTCCCCGCCGATGGCTATCGCACCCTGATGTTCCATCCCTTCAAAGGGAGCTTCAACCATACCGACGCCGTCTTTCTTGAACGGATACTCTCCAAAAACTTTCTCGTATATCGCCAGGATTTCTTTGGTCTGTGTGTAATATTTTTTTGCCTTTTCCAGGTTCTTCGGAAGAACATAATAATCCATTTGGTAACTTCCGAAACTGTTTGTAAACTGCTCATTGAAGTTTACAAAATCACCCATGTAAAATGTGACGTTATAACTGTTGATCGGGTAACTTACTTTCCATTCGAAATTTGTATAACCGTCCGCGATAGCCGTCTGTGAAGCCAGGTTGCCGTTTGAAATACCCTGGTAGCCTGCGGGTACCTGAACATTTATGATCATGGAATCGGGCTTGTCGGACAAATGATCCTTGTTCGGCCACCATGAGCTTGCCCCGAGATGTTCACAGGCAATTCCGACATCCCACCTGTTTTTCTCCTTCTCCCAGACAAAACCCCCGTTCCATGGCGGCTTGCGTGCAACCATCGGCACACCGGAATATGTGATTGTTATCTTTTCATCTCTGCCTGCGGGGATCGTTTCTCCGAAATCAATAAAAATTCCGCCTTCATTCCTGGTATAATTCAGATCCCTGTCATTCCATTTTATTGACTTTATTGCATAATCAGGAAACAGATCGATCTGGATGATCTTTGTATCCGTGGTAGTCTTAAAGCAGATTGAGTTGGATCCCTCAATACTTTTTGTCTCAGGAATGATCTTTACAGTAAGATTATAAAAAGTAACGTCGAAACAGGTTCTTTCAGGCCTCAGGGCTCCCCTGATTATGTCCCCCGGTTCAATAACCGGCCTGAATTCCCTCAGCGAGTCGAGCTTCTCTTCCTGCTTAAGCTCTTTTAAAATGAAGCTTACAAGCGCCTGTTTGGAAATTAGATAATTAATATTTTCCATCTTGCACCCCGATCCTTTTGCAAGAATAAAGTCTCTTCTGGCCCCAATCCAGTCATTAAGGCCTGCCCTGGCAATACCCCTGTTGTAATACAGGTCCCAGTACGTTGAGTATCCCGGAATGAAACCGTTCAGTTCGATTATGGCATTCAGATAATCATGTCTTTGCAATGCCGACATGATCCCGTCATACCTTGCCTTATCTCCTGCAGAGAGAATACTGCTCATATTCTGACCCGGAAGTGATCCTGCAAGAACAAGGCAAATCAGCATAGTAAATACTTTTTTCATAAAATATTATTTACTTTCACGTTAGTAAATTTAATCAATTCACAAGAATTCTGAAATAAAATATCCTTGAAAACTGTCTGATAATTAGTATATCATCCAAACTTTGTCAAAATGAAAAACAGAATATCAGGATTTGCACTTATGGCGCTCATTTATGCATTTCTCCCCTGTTTTGCATTACAGTCACAGGGAGTCAGGGACAATGCATCGCTTGACGAAAAGGTTAGAAAATTTCTTTCCGAACATTCACGGCAATGGCACGATATGAATGTCCCTGCTGTAGATGGGCAGCTTCTTTATGACATTATTATTAAAAACAATTATAAATCAGCGCTTGAGATTGGAACTTCCACAGGTCATTCCGGAATCTGGATAGCCTGGGCTCTGAGCAAAACAGGCGGTAAATTGATAACAATCGACATCGATGAAGACAGACATAATAAAGCTGTTGAGAATTTTAAACAAGCAGGCCTTTCAGAGTATATCGATGCACGACTTGCTGATGCACATACTCTTGTAAAAGAATTAAAAGGTCCTTTCGATTTCGTTTTCAGTGATGCGGATAAGGAATGGTATAAAAACTATTTCATTGATGTCGATCCCAAGCTTAAGGTCGGCGGTTGCTTTACAGCCCACAACATTTCCGACAGAGGTCGTGGTGGTTATGGCGGTTACGGAGGACAAGGGGTTTTCCTTGAATATATTAAAAGCCTTAAGAACTACGAGACTACCGTAAACAGTAATGGAGGGGGAGTCTCGATCAGCTATAAAAAATCAGAGAAATAATTTACAAGGAGTATGCCTGAACAAAAGCTTCAGAGAAAGCTTGGCCTTTTTCCTGCCACCAATATTGTCATAGCCAATATGATTGGTGCAGGAATTTTCACCACATCGGGACTTATGATGAAAGGATTGAATGATCCGGTTCTGATGATTATTTTATGGGCTGTTGGAGGATTGATAGCTATTTGTGGAGCATTAGCCTACGGAGAGCTTGGAGCAGCTATGCCGGGAGCAGGAGGCGAGTACCTGTTCCTTTCAAAGTTATATCATCCATTATTCGGATTCCTGAGCGGATGGGTTTCTTTTATTGTAGGTTTTTCAGCTCCTATTGCAGCTTCTGCTATGGGATTCAGCGAATATTTCTGCAGGGCAGTACCTTCTCTTCCAGGCTGGCTATCGTCATCAGGAATACTAAATGAAGTCTGGACTAAAAAGTTTATTTCCATCAGTATCATATTGATTTTCACCTTTATACATTATCGCGGCCTTAAAACCGGAGCAAGAATACAGAATCTTCTTACTTTTCTTAAGGTTCTGCTGATACTTGTCCTTTTGTTTGCAGGATTCTCTTCAGGGAGAGGAAGCTTTGAGAATTTCGCCAGGGAAAAAATTGTGAACCCTGGTTTTGCAGGATGGAAAACGATCGGACTCTCTCTGATGTGGATAATGTTTGCTTACAGCGGTTGGAATGCTTCAACATACCTGGGAGCAGAAATAAAAAATCCTTCAAAAATACTCCCGAGGTCGCTTCTCTATGGTACCGGGATTGTAATTCTTCTTTATCTCGGAATTAATATACTCTATGTCTATGGCATTAATCCCGAGCAGATGAAGGGTGTTATCTCAGTTGGAGGGCTGGCAATGGGTAATCTGTTTGGAAAATCTGCAGAGGTATTATTTTCTTTGCTGATTGCATTTGCCCTGTTTTCATCATTAAGTGCATTTATCATAATTGGTCCCAGGGTATATTATTCAATGGCAAATGACGGACTTTTCTTCCGTTCAGTTGCCAAAATACATACGAAATTCGGGGTTCCTTCCAATTCAATACTCCTGCAGTGCCTGATCGCATGCATACTTGCTCTTTCAGGTTCTTTTGAACAGGTGCTTACTTATATGGGTTTTGCACTCGGAATTTTTCCCATCCTTGCAGTAATTGGAGTTTTCAAACTGAGATACAAATACAGGAATGGATTAAAGTTACCAGGTTATCCGGTCACTCAGATAATATATATTGCTGCAGGAATACTGATTCTGATATTATCATTCCTTGAACGGCCGGCAGAATCTTCCATTGCTTTACTTGTGGTTGCGGCTGGAGTTCCGGCTTATCTGATTTTCAAAAGATATTCTTAGAAAAGCGTTGAATGATCAGGCATAACCTTCAGTGTTAGCTATAGGGCAAATCTTATTACTGTCTGGAAATAAGAGAATTTTATTTATCATGTTTTGAATCACCAGGCATAGCCATTCCCGGCATTGAAGAAGTTATTCCACCCCCTGGATTCATCATGCTTGGTTTACCTTCGAGCTGGGCCGCGGCATCAACACTGAATGTTCCACTGGTTACAATCTCCTCACCTTCAGACAGACCATCAGTAACTACATAATTTTCTCCAAGCATTGGACCCAGTCCGATTTCACGTATTTTAAATATTGGTTCATCTGTACCGGGCTGTTTTACATAAACGATAGAACGCTTGCCGGTCCATAAGACTGCAGAGCGTGGAATAACTACATTTTTGCGGTATTCATCAAGAGTTGATGATACAATTCCGGCAGCAAACATTTCAGGTTTCAATTTACCGGATTTATTTTCAATTTCGACCCTAACCTTTGCTACGCGGGTAACAGGATCAATAAAAGGGTCAATGAAAAAGATAGCTCCGGTGTAATTTATACCTGGCAATGCCTGAAGAGTAAAAGACACTTTCTCACCCTTACTTAAAAATGTAAGATCGCTTTCATAAGCATCAAACATAATCCAGACTTTCGAAAAGTCGGCGATATCAAATAAAACTGTACCCTGCGATACATAATCACCGGCGTTTACCCTGCGTGATGTCACGACACCACTGGTATTTGATATTATATTTATAATGTTCTGAACAGTTCCCGTTTCTTCTATTGTTGCAATCTGATTATCAGTAAGTTTCCATTGACGTAGTTTCTCTTTGGCAGCTTCATAGATAGCAGGTTGTGTTACTTTGGTTTTGGCCGCTTCCAATAACTCCTGCTGAGCGGTAACCAGTTCGGGAGAATAAATTTGTGCAAGTACCTGCCCTTTTATTACAGATTCCCCGGTATAGTTTACAGCCAAACTTTCTATACGACCCGGAACGTGTGCTACCTGGCTCTGTAATAACCTCTCATCGGCCTGTACTTTACCATAGAGACGCACTTCTTTGACTGGATTTTGTTTAGTGACAACAGATGTAAGAACTTTAGCCAGTTGAGCAGCATCTTTGCTCAGGTGAACTGCATCAGGATCAATAGATGAGGTACTGCTTTGAACCAGCGGAATTAAATCCATTCCGCAGATAGGACATTTACCAGGCTCCGACATTCGTATCTGAGGGTGCATTGCGCATGTCCAGATAGTACTTTTAACCATTTCTGTAATTTGATCAGGCTTCTTTTCTTTTATTCCTGAAGAATGAAAGAAAAGCCATCCGATAAAGATACCAAGCAGCAGTAAAAGACTATAATTCACATATTTATTCGAGAATATTTTAAATACTTTTAGTTTTTTCATTGTATTTCAGATTTATTGTATTTGAGAAAATGCCATTAATCGTTTTAGCCATGCAATAGCCGTATTGAAGTCAGCAACTGCTTCGACTTGCTTAAGTTCATAGTCGAGCGTCTGCTGTCGTACGCGCAGTACATCAGTCAGTCCTGACGAAGACGTCGAGAAGCTTTTTAGCATAAGATCAAGAGATTTTGAAGCCAGGTTATATTGATTTTCATAAAGTTGTACCCTTCGCTGTGCATCCTGATACAACTGTACTGCCTGATAGTACTCTGTCTGCAATGTATTGGCAGTTGCCTGATAATTTTGTGATGCCGCTATACTAAGCAGATCTGCTTCTTTTTGCATTGCAGTATATTTTTTCCTGTAAATTGGTAAAGTAACACTAACCATTGGCATTATCATGTCCTTCCCATTCATAGAAGATGTTGACATTTCGTTTTTACCAATAAAAGAATAGTTCAAACCTAAACCTACCATAGGATAACTCATTCCGGTAACCATTTTTTTACGTGCTGAATAGGATTGCTTTTCAAATTCCAACATACTTAGCATTGGATTTTTTACAAGGATACTGTCAGAAATAGCTATCAGTGATAATCCCAGTGAATCAACAGATAAGGTTTCACCAGTGAAAACCGGTGAACCCGGTGATCTGCTGAGGTAACTGTTAAACAGAGCAATAACAGTTCGTTCCTGATTTTTCAGAAGAGCAATATTATTTTCAAGTTCCCCGGTTTCTATCTGAATTCTGTACAAGTCTGCAAGACCTGAGCTGGCTGATGATGAACCCATTGAACCGGTCTGCATTGGGGAGGCAGTCTGATTTGATGTTGCAGAAGCACTATTAACCTGATTACCACCCATGCTCTGCATACCAGAAGAACCACCTGCACTATTGTTCTGAGAAGAACCTGAAGACATACCTGTGCCTGCAGATGTTGCTCCGGAGCCACCTGTAGGAGAAACTTTAAACCGTATTATTGCTAGTCGTTCAATTACTTTAAGGATTTCAATGTTCTTTTCAGAAATTGAGATATCCTTCCGTACTTTAAATAATTCGTACCATGTCCGCTGAACATCATAAAAAACCTGCAATTTGGCATCCCGGAAAACCTCAAATTTTGCATTTGCCATCAGCCTCATTTCGTCTTTAGCATTCCTGAGTACACCAAACCAGGGGAACATTTGCATCAGTCTTAAATCGGCTACCTGATTGCCGTTAACAAGCTCCATCGGTTTAAGGAATACACCAAGACTTAATTCAGGATCGGATAGACTTCCAACCTGAGGAATCTTTTGCAACGCTGCCTGATACTCAGTGAATCTTTGCTGAACTGTCGGATTGTTTTTCGCAGCAATTTCGAGATATCTAAGAAGCGAATCAGGGTATTGCTGGCTGCTGGCAACAATCCAGCTACCCAGTGCAATAAATGTAATCAGTAATTTTTTATATGCTGTTGTTTTCATCTTCCAATTGATTATTAATAGTTTGAACAGCTGTTTTATTTTTCCGGCTTACTTCTCCTTCTCTCCACATTGCCTGAAACAGTGGGACAACAAAAACTGTCATTACCTGTATTATCATTCCACCGAACATTGGAATTGCCATAGGGACCATTATATCAGCTCCTTTTCCTGTTGATGAAAGAACCGGCAGCAGGGCAATAACTGCGACAGCTGTAGTCATCATTGCGGGACGAACACGTTTTTTCCCGGCAATAACAACTGCCTCACGTACATCATGGGTAGTAGCAGGTTTCTTATCTTTAAAGACTTGGTGAATATAGGTACCCATTATTACCCCATCGTTGGTTGCAATCCCAAACAGGGCAATAAATCCCACCCAGACTGCCACACTAAGATTAATTGTGTGCATCTGGAACATATCACGAAGGTTTAATCCCGCAATAGAGAAGTTCATGAACCAATCCTGCCCGTACAACCAAAGCATTAAAAATCCGCCTGAGAAAGCAACAAAAACACCGGAGAAGTGAATAAATGAAGCAGTAATTGTGCGGAATTGGAAAAACAATAAAAGAAATATCAATATTAAGCTTATTGGGATAACTATGGCCAGTCTTCTTGCAGCTCTTATCTGATTTTCATAATTACCTGCAAATTTGTAAGTAACTCCGGGAGGAAGGATTATTTCTCCCGAGTCGATTTTATCCTTTAAGTTCTTTGCGGCTTCTTCTACCACATCAACTTCGGCTTTTTCTTCCAGTTTATCAAAAATAACAAAACCAACGAGGAAGGTATTTTCACTTCTGATCATCTGGGCACCACGTGTGTAATCTATATCAGCTATTTCTCCAAGGGGTATCTGCACACCATTCATTGCAGGGACAAGAATCCGTTTTAAATCCTCTGGATTATCGCGTAGTTCACGGGCGTACCTTACCCTTAACGGGAAGCGTTCCCGGCCTTCAACCGAGGTTGAAAGTGTCATCCCTCCGACAGCAACCTGCAATATTTCCTGAACAT
>JAPLEC010000266.1 GCA_026391515.1 Bacteroidia bacterium
GGTATCCCACACCACACTGTGCCAGCCATCAGGACCGCCATGAAGTGAATTCACACCATTATTTATAGGAAGTGTGTATTCAACTCCGTCGAGTGTGAATTTCCCTTTTGCTATCCTGTTAGCGTATCTTCCAACAACAGCTCCGTAATAAGGATCACCTTTGATCATTCCGTCGAAAGCATCAAAACCGAAGGTGATATTGTCTTTATTGCCGTTTTTATCAGGAACTTCTATCCATGTTATCCTTGCACCAAAATTTGTAAGCTGAATAACATTACCTGCTTTATTTGTAAGGGTAAGAAGAAATACCTCTTTACCTTTGTGTGTGCCATAAAGTTCCTTTTTAACCATGGCTTTATTTTTTGATGACTGGTTGCAAGCTGTAAAAACGACAGCTGCTGCTACCAGAACCAATGATAATAACTGAAATTTTTTCATAGGGAATATCGATTAATTTATGTTTAATTGAAACAGGTGTTCCAGGATCTGCAGTTGTCATTCTTTTGTCCTGAATTGGGATGCAGGCAGACCATCACTGTTAAACAGCGATCCCACAGAGCCGTTTCTCCAGCAATATCTTACCGACTCCGGTTCAGTGACTTTGGGGGCAGAAACCCAGACTTCATTATTGACTATTTTTGCAACTGCTTTCACATATTTGCCATCTTTTCCGGCAATTTCAAACTCAGATAAATAATCACTTTTTGACATTAAGCCGGTTCCGATATTTTCAAATTGAATTTTAATAGTGTTCCCGTCACGAACCATTGATTTATAAACCGGCCCCCGGAATGGCACTTTTAATCCATAATCATTAGCCAGGGCGAGGTTAGCGAGTCTCTCCCCTACTTCCACTTTGTAAGGAGGATGGATATTCATGACAGTTGCGATATCGAGTGTCACCACCATACCTGTTTTCGGAACTGAAAGAGATTTTGCCTGGGCTTCGCGCAGCAGAACTGAATTTGATGAATCTAATCCGGCATATATCCATGGTGCTATCTGAGCAAAGTAGAAAGGAAAATCTTTAATTTTCCATGCATCCCTCCAGTTATTTATCATCAGAGGGAAGATTTTTGCATACTGGTCAGCTCTGCCGACATTTGCTTCACCCTGGTACCAGATAGCTCCTTTTATTCCGTAATTTATTACAGGATAAACCATTGAATTATAGAGAACAGCCGGTGAATTTGGTCCGAGAGACTTTGGCCTTTCCTTTAATGAAAAATCATTTTTTGAAAAATCGAAAATATAAAACTTGTTCCCAATCAGTTCAGCAACAGGCTGATACTTCCATTCACCTTCAATGTTTACAGGCTTTTCATTACCCTTTGCTGTGGTCAATTTCATTGATCCGGGTGCACCACAGATACCACCGCCGCCCCGGGTGTCAAGAACCCGCACTGCAATTAAATTAGATCCTCCTTTAACAAGTTCACCGGGTACCGGATAATTCCTGTCCACCTGCCAGTTTCCGTCTGTTTCTGTCGCTCCAACCTGCTTCCCGTTAAAA
>JAPLEC010000454.1 GCA_026391515.1 Bacteroidia bacterium
AAAATCAAGCCGGAACACTTCGTTGTCAGCATCATACTCATCACCAATGACAGATAATTTAATTATACTACCCTGTGCTAAGGTATTAACCCTTTCCTGGGTAAGTTTTTCTATCTGTAATTTTTTGCTTTCTTCAGTGACCCGGAGCTGGTAATCAGCTGTTTTTTCGTATTTTCCTTTTTTGATCCATTCCTGGAGCGATGTATTCACATATTCTTCCACATCTTCAATTATGCTTTTACTGTCAACCAGATTTAATGCTCCTGTTGCAATATTTTTCCCCTTGATATTTTTTGTTTCAATATTTGTATTCCCGATATTCAGATTGCCCGTCGCCGTATTCTGGTTCTTCTTCCCAATATCTAAAGTCCCCTGTGTGGTTTTTTGTGCGTTTATGGAACATAAAGACAGGCATACAATAATGCTGAAAAAAACAATTCTTTTCATATCTGCATTATTCTTTGTTAGCAGAATTTAAAAAACGAATCCTATACCAGCTACCGGAAGGAAAGAACTGAATTTTGACTCCCATGGACTGTAAATCAGATCTATATTAAAGTACAGTCTCTTAAACTGTAACTCTGTTGTCAAACCATATAAGGGACCCCAGGCAAGATGATCTAATTCAGAATCGAATGCATGCACTCTGCCAATTGAAGCACCAGCGTTCCATTTAATTTTCCCTCTAGTAATAATATTCCTGGTTGCGCTGAGGTATAATGTTACCCTGGGATAAAATAAACCTGAGACATCAATTCCCCATTTCTTAAAAATATAACCTGTTCTGGCTCCTATTGCCTCACCAGCAATGAAAAATCCTTTCAGGTCACCGATACTTTCTTTCGATTTTTCAGCTTCAATTTTAAAGGAGATGGCCCCTTTAATACCAGTTACATCTTTAAGAACTTCCCAGGTAATTGTTTTATTAGTACCGGATGTTACATTCAACAGATCGCCCTTAACGGTTATCAGTTGAGTCCATGTTTTCCCTTCATCAACTGAATAGTAAGGAATTGCATTAAACAGATCTCCTTCTTTTCCGGTAATGTCGTATGAAATCACAACCTTATCACCTTCCTGCTTGAATGAAATATTGCTTACCTCCTGTGCCAGTAAATTACTTGCGAAAAAAAACATGAAGAATACCAGCAATATGGCTGAAAAAAATTTTTGTTTTACCATAATTATAACCTATTAATTAACTGACTTGATAATCCAAAATATTAAGACTAAAAGATTATATCAAATTTAAACCTTTTTGATTAATCGCTCTATATCAGGTATTAAAAATCTGGTTTCGTCTTATTACCAAATATGTGTTGTAAGATTTATCGAATCAGAACATTTGCTTTTCCAGCAAGAAGATTCAGTGCAAAATCATTCGAAATACTCATAAGCTTCTATAATATCAAGATAAACACCATCAAAACCAGCATTCAGAATCTTTTTTGTGTAAGATTCGTCATTACCAAAAATTATTTCCTGCCATTCCGGTTCCCAGAATCTGACTAAATAATTGCCTTCCCAGTCAGGATTTTCTTCATCAAGCCAGGCAGGATTACCCGTATCCCAGCCTGATTGCCAGTAATATCTGTAATCTTCAGCTTCTCCAATTGACATATATGATATTACCAACCGCTTTCCTCCATTTGCTTTATTTTTTAATTGTGCTATTTCTCCGGCAGTAAATTCAGTTGTTTCATTAAAGAACAAATCCATGATCAGGAGATCGTAATTCGTTGAAGTAACTGCATTTATAAAATCTGTCTTTGAACTAAAATTTATTGGATTAATTAAGTATAAAAAGTTCTTTACCTGGGATAAGGAGGTAATGACATTACTGTTTTCTCCATAAATCGGCGCTGGATAACCAGGTATAGTATCTAATTCCCTGTGATTGGCTGCAAACGACACATAACCTTCAGCATTATTTTGAGTGTAAGAGTCGGCCATTTTGGACTGTGTTGAACAATAATCTGTAACCAGAATTGTATTTCCGGCATTTTTTGACAGGTCTAAAAATATCCTTAAATAAGCATTATCTTCTGCCGGAGTTGCCTGATCGTCATCATTGTATCCATAAAACAAATCTTCCTGCCCGTGTCCGTCTATTGCAGATAAATACTCACTGGCCAGGGAACCGTCTTCGTTACCGTCGCTGGTTACCAATTCAATCCCATTCTGTGGGATTATTAAGAAATTCGGATTATTAAGTTTAGAATATGTGCTTATTGCAATTACAAAATTCCGCATTTCTTGTCTGAAATATAAATCAGGGCTTTCATCCTCATTGTTACAAGAAACTAACGAAAGCAATACGGTCAGGCAGAAAACAATTTTTTTCATAATATCTAAATGTTTTATTATTTGTACTTCCGGTTTAACCATGATTCAGGTACTGGAATAATACAGATATTCATCGACCTGTTATCTTCAGATAACATTGCCGATTGTATTTCTATTTTTGTCCCATTCGCATTGAATGTTGGATGAGTATGATCTGAAGCAGTCATTTTATGACCTGTCGAAAGCAGGATCATTTCATGTGTATGCCTGTCAATCAAATAAATACCTCTGGAAAAATTGTCACCAACAGCCCAGCGGCCGTCTGATGAACCATTCACATGCCAGAGTCCGCTTCCTGAAGGTGTTTGTCCGGCAATAATCATCTCCCTGGTTCTTAAATTTACAATTCCAAGTCCTGTTGGATGTTCACGTGTTCCCGACGGACCCCAGCCCACTTCCTGTCCCGGATTTGTTGGATCGACAGGTTGCGTGGGTGTTCCGATTTTACGGTGACCCATAATCGCAATGGCAACTTCATCCTTTGTAATAATTGCCTCATGAGTCACCCATTCATATGCAGCTTCAGGATAAAGGGGACGCAGTCCGGTTCCATCTGCTATTACAGTCCATGTTCGTTGCGGAGCTTTGCCTCCTGTTTCCCAGCAGAAAACAATCTCGCCCGGCACCCATGGATTTGCCTGAATATGACCCACCTGGAACGGAACAGCAATTATGAATTTTATCTCTCCGGTTTTTATGTTCATACTGCCCAGACCGGCAGGCCCTGCTCCCATTCTTCTCGGACCAAAATTAGATTCAACTTTAACGCTGTCGGGAAGGTGTTTTGCAGATTCCTCCCTCCCAACTCTGAAATAGACCACCTGTTCATCAGCATCCAGAGCCATATCGCCTCCTGCTCCCATTTCAGCTGGTGTTGTTCCGCATATTCTTTGATACTCAGATGCAGGTTTTAACTTACCTGCTTCACTATCAGTAAATAATTTCCCCAGATCGACTTCAATTACCTGGACAGGTACGCCGAAGCGTGGTCCTGACCTGGATTCGCTGGGAGGATATCGCATGAAATAAAGCTTCATTGATTTCCTTGCCACATTGAGCATTCCTGTAAAACCTCCTTCTGTTACCTGCACAATCACACCAGTTTCTTCATTAACCGCAAATGCTTCACCGCGAACTCTGTTCGAACGGAAAATTACCCATTTACCATCTGCACTCCATTGATTATGTGTCTGATAGATTTTCGAGTCGCCTTTAGGAGTACTGGTGAGAAAAGTAAGTTCTGTTCCGGTGACCGGATCTTTAACTATCTTTTTTTCTGAAGGGAAACGTGTACCAATCTGGGATGAAGCTGTTGTTATTTCCAAAGCAATCAGCAGCTGAATGAGGATGGAATTACTGATGGTCCTGTGTTTCATATTATTATTGAATTTATTTTATGTTTTATTTGTCAGATAAAAATCCACCTCATTGATAGTGTCATTGCGACCCCGACGAAGGAGGGGGAAGCAATCTTTTCTTGTACTTACAACTGTATCAAACCCACCCCTCGCTCCCTCTTTTACTTTACATCCCCCCATCCCCGTTGGCTTCGCCGATCCCGCAAGCGGGATTCAAAGGGGGAATTATTAAACAATCTTCTTATATTTTATTCTTACCGGGGTAGTGTCTGTAACCCGTTTCTTATAGTTTTCTTCATAATCGGAGTAAGTTCCTTCGAACCATACTGCCTTTGAGTTTCCTTCAAAAGCCAGCATGTGTGTTGTTACCCTGTCGAGGAACCATCTATCGTGCGAAATTATTACAGCGCAGCCGGCAAAATTTTCCAGCCCCTCTTCAAGCGCTCGTAATGTATTGACATCTATATCGTTAGTGGGTTCGTCGAGCAGAAGGACATTAGCTCCCGATTTGAGTGTCAGCGCAAGATGAAGCCTGTTTCTCTCTCCGCCAGAAAGTACTCCACATTTTTTTTCCTGATCAGCACCGGTGAAGTTAAATCTTGCAACATAAGCTCTTGCATTTACAAGACGGTTTCCAACCATTATATCCTGTTGCCCGCCTGAAATTACTTCATAAACGGTTTTTGCAGGATCGATAGCAGCATGATCCTGATCGACATACCCGAGTGATACAGTTTCTCCGATTTCGAAATTACCTTTAGTCGCTTCTTCCTGTTTCATTATCATCCTGAAAAGTGTTGTCTTTCCTGCGCCATTTGCACCAATAACACCAACTATCCCATTAGGCGGAAGATTGAAATCGAGCTCTTCGAAAAGAAGCTTATCGCCAAATGACTTGGCCACGTGTGATGCTTTTATGACTTTGTCGCCAAGTCTTGGTCCGTTTGGAATAAATATTTCAAGCTTCTCTTCCTTCTGTTTAACATCCTGGTTAAGAAGATTTTCATAAGCACCGAGTCTGGCTTTCGACTTTGCACGACGCGCCTTTGGAGACATTCTTACCCATTCAAGTTCGCGTTCAAGGATTTTCCGTCTTTTAACATTCCCTTTTTCTTCTATTTCAAGACGCTTGGCTTTTTGTTCAAGCCACGATGAATAATTTCCTTTCCAGGGAATTCCTTCACCTCTGTCAAGTTCAAGAATCCATCCAGCTACGTTATCAAGAAAATATCTGTCGTGGGTTATACAGATTACTGTACCATGATATTGCTTAAGTGTTGTTTCGAGCCACTGAACCGATTCTGTATCGAGATGGTTTGTGGGTTCATCGAGAAGAAGTATATCTGGTTGCTGCAGAAGCAGACGACAGAGGGCTACCCGTCTTCGTTCGCCGCCTGATAAAATATTCACCCTGGCATCACTTTCAGGACATCGGAGGGCGTCCATGGCTCTTTCGAGCTTATGTTCAATATTCCATCCGTCATGATATTCTATTTTTTCCTGAAGAGCTGCCTGCCTGTCCATAAGCTGCTGCATCTTTTCAGCATTCTCATATACTTCAGGTTCTCCAAAACTCGCGTTAATTTTTTCATACTCTTTTATTATATCCAGAGTATCCTTAACACCTTCCTCAACGATCTCTCTGACAGAACGTTTTTCATCAAGAAGCGGATCCTGCGGAAGATGTCCGACAGAATATCCCGGAAGAAAAGTAATTTCTCCCTGGTATTCTTTCTCTTTACCGGCTATAATCTTCAGCAGAGTTGATTTACCTGAACCATTAAGTCCGATAATGCCGATTTTAGCGCCAAGAAAAAATGAAAGAGAAATATCTTTAAGCACCTGCCTGTGAGGAGGAAATGTTTTACCCACGCGGTACATTGAAAAGATGATTTTATTGTCGTCGGCCATACATGATGGATTTTTTGACAATGTTAAAATTACATTTTCAATTTTCAAATAAAAATTTTAATATAAAAATAGTAGGGACGTTGCATGCAACGTCCCTACTATAAACCCAAATATTTTTTCAGAATCAGGCGGTTTTTCTCTCGAACAGTTTTTTCGTTTCCTCCTGAAATAGCACCCAAATTGAATAGACCCCTCTCAGAGTTCCAATTGGGATATTAGGTATTGCAAGGATAGCAACCACTATTATCAGGTATCTTGCCCACGGCTGAAATGAAAGCAATCCAATTCCACCGACAAGTTTAAGGGTCGCCAAAGATCCTATCAGAAGAGGGACGCTTAAAGATATGAAGCCGAGTATTGTTTTCGGTATTTCATCATCACCGACCATTCCTTTTGCAAAATTGATCAGAAAAAAAACTCCCAGAGCAACAAACAGCCCTATAATTCCAAAGCCTATATGAATAGCTCCGACCACGGTGACATGGTTTTTCATTCTTGAATCTTCCATGATGATTAATTTTAATTCATTTACTAATTTTCATTCCAATAACAATGACTTGTAATTTAATAAATTGATGCATCCTTTTTAATAAATTTAATTTAAGGCAACCTTTTTTAACTTAAAAATATTCTTTTATTAAATTGTTTGTTAATTTTGAATTAAATAATATGACCTATGAAAAAGAGACTTTTATTTGCTGCAGCTTTTGTTTTATTTGTTTTTATTGCTGGTTCATTTGGTTCATGTAAAAAAGATTGCAAAACCTGCAAACAGGTGACATATGTTGACGGAGTGTGGGACAGGGAAGGGGGTTCTCAGGAATATTGCGGCGCTTCACTTACTGCTATCGAGGCTGAGGATGACTTTATTTCCGGTAATGAACGTACAACATGGGAGTGCCATTAATAACGGACCCCGATAAATGTGACATCGTCGACCTGAGGACTATCGCCGCGCCATTTTTCAAAAATATCATTAAGTATTTCCGCCTGCTTCAGCATAGGTTGACTTGTTATCTTAACTAAAGTTTCTTTCAGCTGCACCGACATAAATTTCTTTTGGCTTGGTCCTCCAAACTGATCAGAAAAACCATCTGAAAACATATAAAAGGCATCACCTTTCTGCAATTCTATTTTATGCAGTGTGAAAGGATTCATTCTGTAATGTATTGCTGCCGGCATTTTATCAGGACGGTAATGAATAAGTTCGCCTCCTCT
>JAPLEC010000446.1 GCA_026391515.1 Bacteroidia bacterium
TGAAGTAAAGAGATACTTCTGTCTGGTAGCAGGAATCCCTACACCATTGTCGCATAATTTTAAAAGCAGATGACCTTCCTCTGCAATTTTATCTTTAAGCAGAATGCTTATCCTTCCGCCACGGGGAGTATATTTGACTGCATTTGAAAGCAAATTCCTGATAATGATATCCATGAGATCTTTATCAAAATATGCAATTGAGCTGCCAACCTGTGTAAAATTCACGGCAATCTCTTTTTTATCAGAAGTCTCTTTGAAGATGCTCAGGTTTGTAAGGATTATATCGGCAAGATTGCGTCTTTCAGGTGAGTATTTTATTTTATCCTCCTGTCCTCTGCCCCATACTAGCATATTCTCAAGAAGAGAAATAACAAGCTGGGCATATTGAATGCTCGAGTTGGCGAAGGTGTCGTATTTCTCCTTGTACTCTTTCTCTTTAAGTAAGTTAAGCATGTAAAGAATATTGACTACAGGGCTCCTGAGATCATGTGCAATCACTGAAAATATCTTGTTCTTAAGTTGAATAGTCTCTGATAACTGTTTGTTCTGCAATGCTATCCTGCTGCTCTGTTTTTCAATCTCAATATTCCTGGTTTTAAGCTCCTGTGTCCTTTCATTTACAATTTGTTCAAGGTTGCGGTTCATAAATTCAAGCTCATTCTGAAGCTTCGCCTTCTCGTAAAATGCTGTGACCAGTTTGTAAATCAGAAGAGCAGCCTGGATAAGAATAAAGAATATAACGGTATAAGTAAGGACATAAGCTGAAGTACTTTCTGATTTGCCTAGTGAGACTCTTATATCATGGATTCCACCTGCAACGAGCAGAATAAAAACTAAAAGATAGACAATATCGAGCCAGTTCTTTTTCAGAATGCCAATGATACTTTTAATGATGGCATAGGCCATCAAAATCATCATCGTAGGATATACTGCCAGAGTTGCATAGCTGAAGATCTTTACTGGCAGGAATAATGTAAGTATAAATGCCGTTGAAAAAAATATAGTAGTGACAATTGAGAAAATTTTAAAATATTTTGAAGGATAAAGAATTGTCGCAAACCATAACCATCCGATTAAAATGAGATAAAGGCCGAGGTATTCAAATCTGACCATCCATGTCCAGCTTATATTTATGAAATTGCTAATCAGGAAATGTGACGTAAACAATGGTCGGAGTGCAAGGCCGATTGTAGCCAGACAGAAAAAGAGCATTACCTTCTCTTTAGGGTAAATAATGAAAAAGAAAAGGAAGAACATGGAGAATCCCATAAGCAGGCTGATTGTTGCCCAGTCACCTGCCCAGTTGTTTGCAAGCTGTCTGTTTACTTCACTGAAGGTCCCGATTTTCATTGGCAGCCAGAAGCCACCACGCCGGTGAGAAAAATTTGCAACATTTATTACAATTGTCAATGTGTCTGAATCAGGTACATACCTGAAAAAATTTCTCCTGTACTCCGGAGTAGTTTCTTCTTCCGACTTGCCAGGCATTCCATTATCTGCAAAAAGCCTGTCACCGATGTACATATCGTAGGAGGAATCAAAGACCGGAAGATCAAACCCCAGTGCCTTCCTGAAGCCTGGAGGAAGTATTACCTTTAAACGATAAGTAGCATAACCCTCTTTTTTTGTCTTAACATTTTCGCTGGGATAATCTGTCCAATACGATGGTACATTTCCATAATAAGTGGGCTGAATCCTTCCTGTTTTAAAATCGTTGGGATGAAGCATCCTGTTCCAGTAGAATTCCCATTCCCCGTTTAACTTTAATATAAAATGATCCCTGTCCTGAATCTGACTAAGATCAATCACACCTTTAACAGCTCTTGGTTCAGCTTCAATTGCGGACAGACCGGAAACAATAGTAAAAAAAACTAAACAAAGGGAGAATTTTCTAATCATTGCTCAATAAATGAGGGCTATATATGTAAAGATATATATTTTCAGATAAATATTATCCCCTGATGTTCCTGGCTAAAAAAAAGGAAAGACACCGGGCGGTGTTTTCCTTGAATAACTATAAACCTGATCGTAGAATTGGCCGAAGGGCCAGGGTGAGACTTGTTAAACTGTACTATAGACGATCAAATTCTGATTTTGTTGCAGATGTTAGAGTTAATGTATTGTTAATCATTTGTTAAATTTTAACATATGTCTGATAATCAGCCCTTTATGGATCATTTCTATGAAAAAGCTTACACTACCGGAATCTGTTTCTGACAATGAAAAGAAAGAAAGCAACCTGTATTTACTTATTTCAGCCTCAGAACTAATGAATCGACGGTATAAGAAGCAAATATTCCCAGTCCGTCATTTACATTTGAATAGACCCGCGAAATTTCTCCAAAATAATTACCGCTGATATATTCATACAACGTTTTGTGATAATTGTAATAATCCCTGTCAGTATTTAACAGATAAAATGTCAGAAATGCAGAGTCGCTGTTTACCGGATCGGTTACGATAATCGAATTGACGAAAATCTTTTCACCGTCTTTTTCCTGGTCAGTGAACAATTCGAATTTTGTCCCTAATATTCTGAGAATTGAAGGATTATAGAAATAGGAAGAATCAAAATCCCTCTCTTTGCAAATAAAACGGAAATAATTTTTCTCACCCGGCGAATCTGTAAGATATATTTCAGATCTGATCTGGTAATAGTTTCCCAAATAGGAATCTGTCTTAAGATCTCTGGTTGTATCTGCTTCTAAACTGAAATTCCGTGCATAAGGTACTGTGCATGACGCTTCAGCTGAAAGTCCTTTATCGTTTCTGACCTTTAAAGTGTAAGTTTTACCCTCTTCAATAGGCATATCTTTTGGTTTGAAAATGAAGCCACCTTCAACAGGTGTCAGGTCAATCTCACTAATCCCGTTTGAGATTGTTGCACTTAAGTTGCCCAGCGATTCCAAAGTATCCAGTTCATTATAAATATCACTATTGGAAGAAACAAAGATTGATGAAATAGTATCGGAAGGAGAGATGAATGAGGTGATAACAAGCTTCTGCTGAAAATACGGAGCCTTTATATTTTCAACATCCTTTTCACAGGCTGAAATTGCAACTAAACATATATATAATATACTGAATAATTTGTTTCTCATTCTTCCGGTTTAAAATTTAAAGGAATAGGTGACAGAAGGAATTATTGGAAACAGACTGACCTGCTTAAGTTTTGACACATGTTTTCCATCATTATATGAGTCATCATTATAATAGAAAAAAGGATTTTTTCTATTATAAGCATTATATACACTTAGTTCCCATATGCGTTCTCCCCACTTTTTCTTTTTATGAAACTGAATACCCAGGTCAAGCCTGTGATATGCTTTCATCCGGAAATTGTTCTTCTCACCGAATTCACCCACCCATTTTGATGTAAGTAGTCCCGGAAATCTCTCGTCATAATGATAATAAGATTCATCGGTCCCAGCAAAATTGTGTTGTGCAGACCAATATTCTGAAATTGGTAACGTTATCGCATTCCCCGTACCATAAACCCAGGTCGCCGATATAACAATATGATTATTAGGCTTGTAAATTGCTACAATTGATATATCATGACGCCGATCATAACGGGCAAAGAATTTCTGTCCATAATTGAGAGAATCGAATTGCATAAGCGTCCACGAGAGAGTATATCCGATCCATCCGCTTAATTTTCCTTCTTTTTTCTGAAGGAGAAATTCAAATCCATATGACCAGGCTCTGCCGGCTGTTATGTTATCTTCCCATGTTCTTGATTCATCTCCCGCTTCATTTAAATCCATGAAAGTTGCACCTTCTTTATAGCTGATAACATTTTTCATGGTCTTATAATAACCTTCCAATGAAAATGAGAAGTTTTGTTTATCAAAGTCCTTAACGATTCCAAGAGCAACCTGTCTTGATTGTTGTGGCTTTACCTTATCAGTAGTTGGTACCCAAAGATCAGTTGGCAGGCTTACCCCGGTATTTGAAAGCAAGTGAATGTACTGATTCATTGATGCATAGGAGCTTTTTACGGCAATATCATTTTTTATCCTCCATGCTATTGATAACCTTGGCTCAAAGTAATAATATTGATTTTTTGTCGCAATGAAGTAGCTGAACCTCATCCCTCCATTTATTTTCAGAGATTGCAAAGGCTTCCAGGTATCTTCAGCATAAATTCCTGATTCTATTCCATTTATATATTGTTTGTGTCTTGTATTAATGTCGTTAGGAACATCCACCTCAATGAAAGCATGTGGATTAAAATGATGATAAATTCCAATAACCCCCATTTTTATCAAATGTGATGGATTCGGGAGGTAATCAATATCATATTTCAAAGAAAAATCTCTGATGCCGGAGTAATATTCAGCATTATAATTTATGCCGAACTCTGGATCTTTGAGTTCATCATAAATTTCAAAGGAATAGTTACTGAAGACAGCTGATGAGTTTGAGAATAATTTGCTGTTAAACAGATGGTTCCAACGTAATGTTCCGGTTGCATTACCCCAGAGGAATCCGGCTTTTTCTTTATAACCACCCTTTTTCAGTTTATAATAGAATTTGTCTTTTCCAAAATACCCACTAAGGTAAAGCTTGTTCTTTCGTCCGAAATCATAATTTACTTTTGCATTAAGATCATAAAAATAATACCCTGTCTTTTCTTCTTTTTGGAATATAGCTATAAGGAGGTCTGCATAAGTTCTTCTGCCAGACAAGAGTATTGATGCTTTATTCTTTTTCAAGGGTCCTTCAAGGGTAAGCCTCGAAGAGATGAGTCCGATGCCTCCTTCGCCATGCCAGGCTTCCTTGTTTCCCTCTTTCATATTCATTTCCAGAACTGAAGATAACCGTCCGCCATATCGTGCCGGAAATCCGCCTTTTGTAAGCTCAACACTTTTAAGTGCATCACCATTAAATAGTGAAAAGAATCCAAAAAGATGAGATGCGTTGTAAACAATAGCATCATCAAGAATGATAAGATTCTGATCAGGTCCGCCACCGCGGATATATAAACCGCTGCTTCCTTCTGACCCTTTTTGAATTCCGGGCATAAGCTGCAGGACTTTAAATACATCCTTTTCTCCTAAAAGTGAGGGTACATTTTTAATCTGAGCGACAGGAATGCTTACAGTGCTCATCCTGACCGATTCACTTAGCCTTTCCTTGCGTTCAGCAGTAATCGTGACCTCCTCCAGTAAAACTGTCGACTTAAGATCAATATTAAGTTCGACGTTATTATGGAGGCTTATCTTCCTTATTTCAGGATTGAAACCGACATATGAAACAATAAGTTCAATTGAATCAGTTTCAGGTAAAGTGAGTGAGAAAAAGCCATAACTATTTGTAATAGTGCCGGTTTTATGATCGGAAAGATATATATTAACACCAACGAGAAGTTCCCCGCTTCCCGCTTCTTTGACATAACCGCTGATTGTATAACGATCTGGCTGCTGACCGGTTAAATCGACAAAAGTTATTGTCAGTAATGAAATAAGGAATATGGATTTCACAATCTTATTCCTTAAAATTCTTTCAGGTTTTGATTGAAAAGGCATCTGTTTTATGAATACAGGTGCTACAATATAGAAAAAATAATTAACTTGCATCGGATTTAAAACGATGATTTTAAAGCTAAAATACAGTTTCATGATGCAGCGCCTTGGCCGCCGTCTTTATTGCTGCCTGATGTTCTATTCCCTCTGATTTGCTTTCAGAATCCGGTTTCCCGGAAACTGTCTCTTTTCCTGATTTCACTTTCTCCTTTTACCTTTTTACTTTTTACTTTAATTATGAAAGGTCTCATTTTCAGCGTTAAACGATATTCGATCCATGACGGGCCGGGAATCAGGGTGACATTCTTTATGAAAGGATGTCCTCTCTCTTGCTGGTGGTGTCATAATCCGGAAGGACTGAATCCGCAGCCTGAAATTGTTGAAATGACTGAAAAAGTAGGAGATAAGGAGTTTATTAAAAAAGAGGAGGCTGGAAGCTATTATGCAGTAAATGAAATAATTGATATACTTGAAAAGGAGCGTATCTTTATTTCCCAGTCAAATGGGGGAGTCACTTTTTCCGGCGGAGAGCCAATGCTTCAACAGGAATTCCTGCTTGAAGCCCTGAAAGCATGTAAAGCAAACGGTTATCATACAGCCGTCGATACCTCGGGGTATTCGCAGATTGAAAATTACAAAACAATTATTCCCTATACCGATCTGTTCCTTTTCGATCTGAAACATCTGGATGATGCAAAACATTATCAATTTACAAGTGTATCAAATACACTTATCCTCAGGAATTTCAAGTTAATACTTGATAGCGGAAAAGATACACATGTTCGAATTCCGATAGTCCCCGGTTTTAATGACGATCGGGAACATCTGAATGAATTGAAGAGCTTTCTCTTGAAAGTGAAAACTGAAAATCTGAAAAAAATATGTCTGCTCCCGTATCATAAGATCGGAGCATCGAAATATAAAAGATTCAAAATTCCCTACCGGATGGATGGGGTCAAACCTCCATCGCGTGAAAGAATGAATGAGCTTAAGAACTTCTTCTCCGAAACCGGCATCAAAGTCAAGATCGGAGGATAACTCTCCCCGGACTTCAGTCCGGGGGTGTAGCCTAACAGTAATTACTATCATATGATACTATCACCAAGAGTAAGAAAATTAAGAGAACAGAGTCTCAATGCAGTTGAGAAACTTTCACCCGAGAGAGCATTGCTGATGACTCAGTTTTATAGAAGCGATGAAGCCCGCGACCTTTCAGCACCTGTGAAAAGAGCTAAAGCCTTCGAATATCTGCTGAAAAAAAAGAAGTTATATATTGGGGAAGGAGAACTAATTGTTGGTGAAAGAGGACCTGCTCCAAAAGAGACTTCGACTTATCCTGAAATCAGCCTTCATTCATTGAAAGATCTGGAAATTCTGAATTCAAGGGAAAAGGTCTCCTTTAAGGTTGATGATGAAGTGAAGAAAATCTATGAGAAAGAAATAATTCCTTTCTGGAAAGGTAAAAGTAACCGCGACAGGATCATGAGCCTCATGACTCCCGAATGGCATAATGCCTATAACGCAGGTGTATTTACAGAATTCCAGGAGCAGAGAGCTCCCGGGCATACTGTTCTGGGATATAAGATGTTCAAAACAGGCTTTCTGAAACTTAAAGAGGAAATATCGCAAAGCATTTCAAAACTTGATTATTATACCGATACGCAGGCATATGAAAAGTATGAAGAGCTGTCGGCAATGAATATAGCCTGTGATGCTATAATCATGTATGCAAACCGTTATGCTGATGAGCTTGAGCAGCTTGCAAAGGGCGAAAGGGACAAATTAAGAAAAGGTGAACTTAAGAAAATGGCTGCTGTCTGCAGGAAAGTACCAGCTAATGCTCCTGAAAATGTGCATGAGATGCTGCAGCATTACTGGTTTATTCACCAGGGAGTTATCATCGAACTTAATCCCTGGGACTCATTTAATCCCGGCCGTTTTGACCAGCATCTTTATCCGGTTTATAAAAAGGAGAAGGAGATGGGAACACTTACTGATGAGGAATTATTTGACCTTCTGGGGTGTTTCTGGGTGAAATTCAATAATCATCCTGCTCCTCCAAAAATAGGTGTAACTGCCTCTGAGAGCAGTACTTATACAGATTTTTGCCTTATAAACCTGGGTGGCGTCAAACCTGACGGAACGGATGCTGTAAACGAAATTTCATATATCCTCCTTGATGTAATAAGGGAGATGAGAATCCTTCAGCCAAGCTCAATGGTTCAGATCAGCAGGAAGAATCCTGACAGGTACATACATAAAGCGCTCGAAATAATACGGACAGGATTCGGACAGCCATCATGTTTCAACACAGAAGCAATAATCCAGGAAATGCTGCGTCAGGGGAAAAATATAATTGATGCACGTAACGGCGGTGCATCAGGATGTGTGGAGACTGGAGCTTTCGGAACGGAAGCCTATTGGCTTACAGGGTACTTCAATCTTCCGAAAGTTCTTGAATTAACTTTAAACAACGGTTTCGACAAGCGGACAAACACACAGGTAGGTTTGAAGACAGGGCATGCAAAAGATTACGAATCTTTCGATGATTTAATGAATGCATTTAAAGCGCAGGTTAACTTCCTGATTGACATTAAAATAAGAGGGAATAATGTAATTGAAAAAACCTTTGCAACCTGGCTGCCGGTGCCATTCCTCTCTTTGCTTGTCGAAGATTGTATTAAAAACGGGAAAGATTATAACAATGGCGGTGCAAGATACAACACATCTTATATTCAGGGAGTGGGACTGGGTAGTATTACCGATATGCTGACATCGATAAGGTACAATATCTATGATAAGAGGAGATTCAAATGGAATAATCTGATCGAGGCTGCTGATGCTGATTTTAATGGTTTTGAACATATTCAGCACGACCTGATTTACGATACTCCCAAGTACGGTAATGATGATGATTATGCTGATCAGCATGCAGTTGCAGTCTTTGAGATTTTTTATGATGCTGTAAATGGAAGGCCTGATTCAAGAGGCGGTATTCACAGGATAAATATGCTGCCGACAACATCGCATGTCTATTTTGGAAGCGTAATCGGTGCGACACCTGACGGGCGTAAAGCCAAAAAACCTTTATCTGAAGGTATTTCTCCCAGCCAGGGAGTCGATAAGCAGGGGCCTACCTCCGTTATAAAGTCAGCTTCAAAAATAGATCATCTTCGTACGGGGGGAACTTTACTGAACCAGAAATTTGCTCCTCAGTTTTTTGAGGATGAGGAGAGTTATAATTGTCTGACAGCGTTGATTCGTAGTTATTTTGCTCTTGACGGGCACCATATCCAGTTTAATGTTGTAAACGCAAAAACTTTAAGGGAAGCTCAGAAATATCCTGAGCTGCATCGCGATCTTATAGTGAGGGTAGCAGGTTATTCTGATTACTTCAATGATCTAGGCGAAGATCTTCAGAATGAGATCATTCTGAGGACAGAGCATGAGGAAGCATAGGAAGGGTGTAGAGGCTGTAGAGGCTGTAAAGGCTATAAATGAAATAGAGGCTTTAAAGGTCGTTTTGCCGCCTTTAAAGCCTCTAAAGCCTCTAAAGCTTTTATAGCCTTATTTCTTCTTATCCCTTACCTCATTAAATACAGATGTTGCAGTTGCCACTACGCCTGCTATATCTGAAAGATTTGATGGGAGTATAATGGTATTATTCTGTTTTGCCATATTACCAAAGGCACCCAGGTATTGTTCTGCTATCCTCAGGTTTACAGCATTAAGACCGTTTTCTTCCGAAATTGCTTTTGAAATTGCCCTGAGTCCGTTGGCAGTTGCATTTGCGACCTGCTCAATTTCCGAGGCGCGTCCAGCAGCTTCGTTAATACGTTTCATTTTTTCGCCCTCTGATTGAAGGATAAATTGCTGCTTGTCACCTTCAGCATTATTAATCTTTGCCTGTTTTGTACCTTCTGATTCAGCGATGACTGCCCTTTTCTCTCTTTCAGCTCTCATTTGCTTTTCCATTGCATCGCGGATACTTTGCGGAGGAGTTATGTTTTTTACCTCATAGCGGGTAACCTTAACACCCCAGGGTTCGCTGGCTTTATCAACTGCATCAACAATAGAAACGTTTATCGTTTCACGCTCTTCAAAAGTCTTGTCAAGTTCCAGTTTACCAATGACACTCCTCATGGTTGTCTGAGCTATCTGAATAGATGCAAACCGGTAGTTATCAATGCCATAAGAAGCTTTCTGGGGATCGAGTACCTGGAGATACAATATCCCGTCAACCTCCACTGCTATGTTATCCCGAGTAATACATATCTGCGGAGCAACATCAATTGCCTGTTCCTTAAGGGTGTGTCTGTAGCGTACCTTATCGATGAAAGGTATAATTATCTGGAAACCTGCTGAATATGTTGCCTTATATTTACCAAGTCTCTCAATGATTATAGCTGTCCTCTGTGGAACAACTTTGATCATAGATGCAATGAGGATGAAACCAAGAATGATTGCACCAATAAGAATGAAAGTAATGCTAGATCCTGCCATTTTTTTTATTTTTTAGGTTCAACGATTAATTTAAAACTATCTTTTTCTATAATTATAACAGTTTGTCCGGCTTTTATTTCTGAATCAGATTCAGCTGTCCAGTTTGTGCCTTTAAACTCAACTTTTCCTTTTTTATCGGATCCAAAATCTGTAACCGCGACTGCTTCTTTGCCGGTAAATTCATCTTCAACCGCCTCTGAACGGCTTTCCTTACTGTAGAAAAGCTTCTTCTGAATGAGCTTTCTTAAAGCTAACAGAGAAAGAACTGATATTACGGCGAAGATAATAATCTGTATATTAATTCCTGGATGTGCAATAAGACATACAAGGGCAGTAACCAAGGCTCCGATGCCAAAAAAGAAAATTACAAAACCAGGCACGACCAGCTCAAGAAGAAACAGTACAAGAGCAATAATAAACCAGATCATTTCTGGTTTGGAAAAAATAGATGGGCTCATAAAGATAAGTTTAATTTGATTTTGGGAATATTATTTAGTAATAAAGTAAAGATAAGTAAATTCCTGAACACCGACAAAATTGAGAGGGAATACTTTTCAGTACAAATTGTGGAAGAAGAGTTTCATTGTTAATTAATAATACCTTAAAAATCAGACCAAAATATAGTATATTACCTGCCTGGAAACCATTTATTTAGAAATAATTTAACTAAGTAAATGATAAAAAATTTTCAGTTTTCATTTATTATTCGTAAATTATAACGTCTTTAATTCCATTGGAATTGCCTTGGGATCAATGGTGATCCCATCCGTATGTTCGGCGGGATAAGTAGTTCATTTACAGGCTGTAAAATGCTTTTTTACCAGCTTTTTGAGATTAGTTTCGAGGATAGGAGATAGTTAACTATGGATAAATTCTTTGATTATTTTGACAGCCGGCACCGAGAGTCAATCCTGAAAAAGCCTGCCGGCGAAGACGGCCCTGTTATTACAATTGCACGACAAACAGGATGTGATGGCCGTCAGGTGGCTGAGAATATAGTAGATAGCCTTAACCGCAAATCAGGAACTTCAAAGTGGAAATGGGTCGATAAAGATATTATCTATGCTATTGCAAAAGAGCTTAATACAGATACCCAGAGAGTTGAGAACTTCTATAAAGGTATTGAGCTGTCAAATATGTCGGAGATGATAATGGCCTTTTCAGGTGGATTTGTAAGCGATCTCAGGGTAAAAAAGGCAATTAAAGACGTTGTATTAACAATTTGTAAAGAGGGTTACATCGTTCTGGTCGGAAGGGGAGGAGTCTCTATTGCCCATGATATTGTTGATTCGCTGCATGTAAGATTGATTGCTCCATTCTACTGGAGAGTTGAAAATGTAATGAAAAAGAAAGAAATGGATATTGAAACTGCAGAGGAATTTGTTGTCGATACAGACGAAAAAAGATTTAACCTCATCACAACATTCCTTGAAAAAAAGCAGCTGAACATTGATTATCTCTTCGATACAACATTAAACCGCCAGTCATTCAGTATTGTTGAAACAGCTGATATTGTCGTTTCAATGTACGAAAAGAAGGTTGGCCGGCAAATTGCAGAACGGAAGAAGAAGACACAGATATTTTAGGTTATTGCCCCCCAACCCCCTTAAAGGGGGGATAATACCCATTACATTCTTGAATTAAGTATTTGATATAGAGCCCCCTTTAGGGGGCAGTCCCGCCTTGGCGGGACGAGGGTTGTTTCTCCTAAATATTCAATTCCCCTACCTTTTTAATATGGTCGCTCAGCCTCCTGTCGAGGCTTTTCTTATATGCATCCCAGTCTTTAATCGGATATTTTGCAACACCCGTATCCATAGCAGCTTTCGCAACTGCTGATGCAACGCATGAAATCAGTCTGGGGTCCAGGGGTTTGGGAATAATATAATCTTTACCGAAAGTCAGCTTATCAACATTGTATGCTTTCAGAACTGAAGCCGGAACAGGCTCTTTTGCAAGCGATGCGAGAGCTTTAGAAGCCGCCAGCTTCATCTCCTCGTTAATAGTCGATGCTCTGACATCCAGAGCGCCACGGAAAATAAACGGGAAACCGAGAACATTGTTAATCTGGTTAGGATAATCTGATCTACCAGTTGCAAAGATAAGGTCATCTCTGGTAGCCATTGCATCTTCGAATGAGATCTCCGGATTAGGATTGGCCATCGCAAAAACAACCGGATTTTCTGCCATCGTAGCAAGCATCTCTTTTGACAGCATATTAGCTGTAGAGAGTCCAAGGAAAAGATCTGCATCTTTAACAGCCTGGGCCAGAGTATCGATATCCCTGTCTGTAATGAATTCCTGTTTGTACTTATTAAGATCTTTTCTTTTCCGGTTAATTACACCTTTGGAATCAACCATCACAATGTTTTCTTTTTTCACACCCAGCGAAAGATAGAGTCGTGAACATGAGATTGCAGCAGCACCTGCACCGCATACAACCAATTTTATTTTATCGATTTTTTTGCCGGTTATCTCCAATGTATTTATAAGCCCTGCACCTGAGATTATTGCTGTACCATGCTGATCATCATGAAAGACAGGAATATCGAGCATTGCCTTCAACCTGGCCTCCACCTCAAAACATTCCGGAGCCTTTATATCCTCAAGATTGATTCCTCCAAATGTGGGAGCTATCTTTGCACAGATCTCAATAAGCTTATCAGGATCTTTTTCATCAACCTCAATATCAAAAACATCAACATCTGCGAAAACCTTGAATAACAGGCCTTTACCTTCCATGACCGGTTTCCCTGCCATTGCCCCGATATCACCAAGACCAAGAACAGCAGTTCCGTTTGAAATAACAGCGACAAGATTCCCTTTTGCTGTATAATTATACACATCTTCCGGATGCTTTTCAATCTCAAGGCAAGGGTAAGCTACTCCGGGAGTATAGGCCAGACTTAAATCGAATTGTGTTCCGTAAGGTTTTGTTGGTATCACTTCTATTTTACCATGACGGCCTCTGCTGTGATAGAGAAGCGCATCTTCTTTTGTTACTTTAGGCATGGATCAGAGTATTTAAAGAGATTAAAGTTTTGTTTTTGCAATTCCGAAGTTACGATTTTGAAACATATTAATGTATGAGAAAAATCAGTTTGTAGGATTACAACAATAAATTAATAATCCTGAAAACATGATTCATGATTCTTCGCTCCTCCGCCGGATGGCGGATCTGCTCAGAATGACAGGCACTTGGGATAAGGGAGAGAGAGGTGGTGGCCGCAATGCCGCCACCACCTCTCTCTCCTAAAAATCCTAAAATACTTGTCATTCCGAGCGTTAGCGAGGAATCTCTTACTTTTTAACTTGATAAAAGTATTGTTCTTAAAAAATATTTTGCATTGATAACAAATTTAAATATTTTCAAGGTCTGTTTTTTAGACGTTTTTTACCTGACCTTAATTATTTCATTTTGAATATGAAGCGAAACCTTGCCATTGGCGCTTATATAGGCGGAAGTCATATCAGCTGCGCTGCAATCGATCTTGTTACCGGAAAAATTCTCAAAGAAACTCTCACTGAAAGAGAAGTAGATAACCAGGCTAAAGCTAATGTGATAATTGGTATCTGGACTGAAGCTCTTTCAGGAGCATTATCAAAAGTACCTCGTGAAAAGGTTAAAGGAATCGGTTTTGCGATGCCCGGACCATTCGACTATGTCAAAGGAATATGTTACATAAAGGGAGTTACAAAATATGAGAATCTTTATGGTTTTAATATTGCTGATGCTATTGCGAGCAGCCTTGAAGTATCTGACGACTTCCTTGTCAGGTTTATGAATGATGCTTCATCTTTTGCCGTAGGAGAAGCCTGGACGGGGAGTGCAGCAGGAGCGAACCGTTCCATGTCAATCACTCTGGGAACCGGATTCGGATCAGCCTTTATAAGCAACCACATTCCGATTGTAGACGGTCCTGAGGTACCTAAACTCGGATGCATCTATCATATACCATACAAAGATGGAATTGCTGATGATTATTTCACAACGCGTTGGTTTACAGGTCAATATAAGAAGGCCACAGGAAAAGAATTGAAAGGTGTGAGAGAACTGGCAGATATTGCAGTCTCTGATAAAACTGTGATGAACATTTTTACAGATTTCGGAACCCGGCTTGGGATTTTTCTGGCTCCATGGCTTAACAGATTCAGAGCTGAAATTCTTGTTATTGGCGGAAATATTTCACATGCATACGAT
>JAPLEC010000170.1 GCA_026391515.1 Bacteroidia bacterium
CTTCGAAGAGAGTAATAAAACATGGGTGGAATTCCATGAAGATATTTATGTGCTGAAAAATGGATCAGGTTTTATTGTCAGGAGCTATTTGAGCGGATGGGAAAACCTCTATTATCAGGGATGGGATGGAAGGCGGATAGCCCAGCTGACAAATTTGGATTTCAGAGTTACTTCCATTGACAGAGTAGATGAAGATATGAAGATGGTCTATTTCTCTGCTACAGGAACCGAATCGACTGACAATCATGGATTCAGGGTAGGGCTCGATGGTAAAGGTCTTCTTCAACTCACAAAAGGAGATGGCTCGCACAACGTAAATGTTTCACCTAAAGGAAGTTATTTCATCGATACATGGAGCAGCATTACAAGCCCAGGATCAATTATTGCCTACGACAAGAAAGGGAAAATGTTAAGGGAGATCTATAAGTTTGAACAACCTGCATTCGATCCGGCAAAAAACTCAAAGGCAGAATTTGTTAAGATAATGACCTCTGACGGGTTGTTCAATATGCCGGCTGTCATTACTTATCCGGTCAACTTTGATCCTTCAAAAAAATACCCTGTTATATTTACAATTTATGGCGGTCCCGACTCTAAAAATATAAGTAACAGGTGGCAGGGAGGCAATACATCGTGGTATTCCCAGAATGGGATAATCACGTTCAGTGTCGATCACAGAGGCTCAGGACAATTCGGCAGAAGAGGTCTTGATTATCTGTATCGTTCGCTAGGCAAATGGGAGATTCTCGATTATGAAGATGCAGTTAAATGGCTTCTGACGAAGCCCTTTGTGGATAGTACAAGAATGGGAATGACAGGTTCTTCTTATGGAGGATATATGACATGTCTGGCTCTGACCAAGGGTGCTGATTACTGGACTCATGGATTTGCAGGTTCATCAGTTACCGACTATAGATTGTACGATGATATTTATACTGAAAGGTACATGGATACTCCTCAGGACAATCCAGACGGATACAAAGATGGTTCGGCTCTTACCTTTGCCAAGGATCTCAAAGGAAAGCTCTATATGACTCATGGAGATATGGATGATAATGTCCATATGCAGAATACTATTTACCTGATTTCAAGACTTGAAGATGCAGGCAAATCGTTCCAGTTCATGCTCTACCCGAACGGACGTCATGGATGGGGCGGTGCAAAAGCTATGCATTCAAGAAATGAAGCAAATAAATTCTGGCTGGAGAATTTCTTTGGGAAATAATATTTAATTCTGACATATTTAATTAAAACGATATGAGAACATTATTCAATGATCTTAAGAATACTTTGATTCTCTTATTTGCAGTGCTCCTCTTTTTTCAGCCAGTCAAAGCTGAACTGAAAAGCAAGGAACGGAACATACTTGCCAAAGAAGCTAAAGCGATTGACTTAGCAAAAGTACTTATCATAGATAATTCCTGGAATAAGCTTCCGGGATATAAGGACAGGGAATACTGGCAGAACCTTCCTGAAAACATCAGAAAGGAATATATCGAAAAGGCTGAAGGGTATCTCAAATACAACTGGCCTGTGGTTAAAGCAACAGATTATCTTGAATTCATTCGTTCAGGTGATCGTCGCCAGGAGGCATACTCAGCATGCAGCAATGCGCTTATTTCACTGGTAATGGGTGAGCTTGTTGAAGGCAAGGGACGCTTTATCGATCAGATAATCAATGCGGTATGGTATTACAGCGAACAGACATGGTGGGGATGGTCAGCACATCTTGGTTCCCAGAAAGTTGGAGCTGGTCTGCCTGATATAAATGATGCTTATGTCGATCTTGGTGTTGGCGAAGTGACCAGTAACCTTTCATGGACATATTATTTATTCAAGGAAGAATTCGATAAGGTTCATCCTTTAATTTCAAAAAGGCTGTTTCAGGAAATCTGGAACAAAGCTCTGGCGCCTTATTTTGTAAGGGACGATTTCGGATATATGGGTTTTAAAGGTGGCCGCCAGAACAACTGGAATCCATGGATCAATTATAACATGCTTACCAGCTATCTTCTTCTTGAAAAGGATCCTGCAAAGAAAGCAGCAGAAGTTCAGAAGATTATCAATTCGCTTGATAAATTTCTGAACGGATATTCGGATGATGGCGGATGCGATGAGGGACCATCATACTGGGGAGCCGCGGGCGCTCTTCTGTATGAGAGCCTTGAAATGCTTAAAGATGTAACAGCAGGGAAGTTTGATGTATTTGATGATTCTCTTATTCAGAATATCGGTAAATATTTCTACAAGGTAAATATTCATGCTCCATACTTTATAAATTTTGCTGATGCCGATGCCAAAACAGGTGGCGATGCATCAGCAGTTTACAGATATGGCAAAGCAATCAAGGATGTTCAGATGCAGCAGTTCGGAGCATACCTGGCAAAAATCAGCAACTGGGGAGATCGTGCAATCGGAGGAAAAATTGGTGAACAGATCAGAGATCTTGGTTTGATAAAAGAAATTCGTAATGCTGATGCAAAAGAAGCCCTGGTGTCAGATTTCTGGTTCCCTGATACTGAGATTGCCGGAGCACGCGATAAAGAGGAAAGCTTTAACGGCTTCTTCTTTGGTGCAAAAGGAGGTTTTAATGCCGAAAGCCATAACCATAATGATGTAGGTTCATGTCTGATGTACTATGATAGCAAACCATGTCTGATCGACCTGGGACGTGAAGAATATGTTGCAAAGACTTTCAGCTCAAAACGTTATGAGATATGGACAATGCAGTCGGGATATCACAATCTGCCTGTCATAAACGGAGTTGACCAGATGCAGGGTGCAAAATATAAAGCAAAAAATTCCACATTCCATGCAAATACAAAATCTGCAACTTTTATAACCGAGATAGCAGGAGCATATCCTGAAAACGCACAGGTAAAAAGCTGGATACGCGGTTACACCCTGAACAGGGGAAAGAGCTTTGTGATCAGTGATAAATATGAACTCAATAAAAAATCTGATACCGTTACAAGCTCAAATTTGATAACCTGCTGTAAAGTAACGCTCGTAAAACCGGGGCTTCTGAAATTTGAAGGCGATGGATTTACCATGAACATGAGCTACAATTCAAAAGTTGTTACCCCAAAAATTGAGTTCATCGAAGTAACCGATCGTTCACTGAAACGTTACTGGCCGAATGGGGTTTACCGGGTAAAACTTGAATTTAATAATCCTGGTTTAAAAGGAGGGCAACAGATAGTCTTTACCAAAGCCAGCTGATAATCAATAAGATACATTCATATCATCTTTTTATACAAAAGATCATTTAATTCTTTTGTTTTGTTTGTTATATTGGAGCAATAATAAAATCAGATTTTATGATAATTGGAATACTCAGAGAAACCGGAGCTGAAAACAGGGTGGCAATGCTTCCCGGTGAGGCTGCCGGATTAAAGAAACTGGGAGTGGAAGTTATTGTCGAAAACAATGCAGGTGAAAATGCTTTTGCCCATGATGAAGAATATAAAAAAGCAGGCATCACACCTTCATCCAGGAAAGATGTTTTTTCGAAATCTGCTCTCCTTCTGTCTGTCAATCCTGTTCCTGAAGATGATCTGAAATCTTGCAGGGAAGGGCAGGTACTCTGTTCGGTGCTGAATCCGACTGAGAATAGCAAATGGCTGGAAAAAGCACGTTTACAGGGACTTACAGTTCTAGCACTCGATCTTATTCCAAGAACAACAAGAGCCCAGGCAATGGATATTCTTTCTTCCATGGCAACGGTTTCCGGCTATAAGGCAGTGCTTCATGCAGCAATGCTGTCGCCAAGATTCTTCCATATGTTCATGTCTGCAGCAGGTACAATCAAACCATCACGAGTTCTGATACTCGGGGCAGGTGTTGCCGGTTTGCAGGCAATTGCTATTGCAAGAAAGCTGGGAGCAGTTGTTGAGGTGTTTGATGTACGGTCAGCTGTGAAAGGGGAAGTGAAGAGCCTTGGTGGTAAATTCATCGAGGTTGAAGGAGCAAAGGAAGATGCAGCAGCAGGAGGGTATGCAGTGGAACAGACTGAAGAGTTTAAGAAGAAACAGCAGGAGCTTATACAACAGCGTGCAATTGCAGCTGACGTTGTGATCGCTACTGCACAGATTCCAGGTAAGAAAGCCCCGGTTCTTCTTCTCAAAGAAACTGTAAATTCCATGAAGGCCGGTTCAATAATAATCGACCTGGCAGCTTCTACCGGAGGCAATTGTGAACTTACTGAAAATAGAAAAACAGTTGTTGTTAACGGAGTTATAATAATCGGGAAATCAGATTACCCTTCTGATATGTCAACTGATGCCAGCAAAATGTTTGGAAGCAATATCATTAACCTGCTGAAGATCATGATTGATAAGGAAGGCAAGCTGGCACTTAACATGCAGGATGACATCATAAACGGTACAACTGCTGTGCATGCGAAAGAATATGTCAGCCAGAGAGTTAAACAAATGCTTAATATAAAATAGGATATCAAATGGAACATATATTGAAGTTTTTCTTAGATTACAGGGAGGCGATTTTTATTGTCATCCTTTCTATTTTTCTCGGCATTGAGGTGATCAGCCATGTCCCGGCAATTCTTCATACTCCTTTGATGTCCGGAGCAAATGCTATCCACGGAGTGGTGATAATCGGTGCTATAATTGTGTTGGGTCATGCAAATACGACAGGATCGATGATCCTGGGATTCCTGGCAGTGGTGCTTGGTACACTTAACGTGGTCGGAGGTTTTGTAGTTACCGACAGAATGCTTGAGATGTTCAAGAAGAAGAAATAGCTAACCCTGTATAATACTTTAAAGATCAACATAATGGACCAACTATCACATATAGCTAACCAGATCTCGATTCTTGAGATTACTTATGTCGTCGCCTCGGTTCTGTTTGTTTTAGGTTTGAAAATGCTTAGTCATCCGCTAACCGCCAGGAGAGGAAATATCCTTGCGGCATTCGGCATGTGTTTCGCTATTATTGCCACAATACTCTTTCACAGGAAAGATGGAGAGCCTATTGGTCATATTCCATGGATCCTCGGTGCAATCGTAATAGGTACAGCAATAGGATGGACCATTGCCAAAAAGGTAAAGATGACCGCTATGCCTCAGCTTGTTTCGTTCTTCAACGGAATGGGAGGCGCAGCGGCAGCGTTGATCTCGATGATGGAATTTCCGCATGTAATACCAGATCCGATACACGGGATGGCTAATGGTCATGTGCTTGCCATCTTACTTGGATTGATGATTGGTACAATATCATGGGCAGGAAGTATGATTGCTTATGGTAAGCTCGACGGCTGGATTGGAGACCTGAGACTAAAATGGCTGAAATATGTGAACCTCACAATCCTGGTTGTACTGATTGGATTTATAATATTTATAATGACGCACCAGGTAAAGTCAGCATCCGAACTTACACCTTTAATATATATAATGTTTGCCGTTGCGGTAATCTATGGAGTACTTTTCGTGATGCCGATCGGAGGAGCAGATATGCCTGTTGTGATCTCTCTGCTTAACTCATTCACTGGCGTAGCGGCGGCAATGGGAGGCTTCCTGTACAAAAACCAGGCTATGCTGACTGGCGGTATTCTTGTCGGCTCAGCCGGAACAATACTTACAATCCTGATGTGCAGGGCAATGAACAGATCGCTGTTAAATGTCATTGTCGGAGTATTTGGCGGAGGAGGACAAGCAATTGCCGGTGCCACAGGATCAGTTAAAGAGATAACTCTTTCAGATGCAGCTGTACTTTTAAGCTATTCCAAAAAAGTAGTTATTGTCCCGGGTTACGGACTGGCAGTTGCGCAAGCACAGCATATTTGTCATGAGCTTGATAAGCTTCTCGATGAAAAGGGAGTGGAGGTTAAATATGCAATTCATCCTGTAGCCGGACGTATGCCCGGACACATGAATGTGTTACTTGCTGAAGCCGATGTCCCTTATGAACAGCTTATTGAAAGTGACGAAATAAATCCGGACCTTCCAAATACCGATGTTCTGGTTGTTATAGGCGCCAACGACGTTGTTAATCCTGCTGCTGAAGATGATCCATCAAGTCCTATCTACGGCATGCCAATAGTGAAAGCTCGAGATGCGAAAAATATCATAGTAATGAAACGCGGAATGGGGAAAGGATATGCTGCTATTGAAAATATGCTGTTCTTTAACGACAAAACGAGGATGCTGTTTGGTGATGCTAAAACCTCTCTGCAAAACCTTGTAAATGAGGTAAAGAGCTTATGAGCACTTCTGTAGAAAAGTTGGCTCTTTTGCGAGCTGCTTTGAAACAGAACAGCCTCGACGCATATATTATACCCATCTCTGATCCACATCTGGACGAAAATATTCCATACCACTGGAAGATAATTTCCTGGCTCACAGGTTTTACAGGTTCAGCGGCAAATGTCGTTGTAACTGATTCATTTGCAGGATTATGGACGGATTCAAGGTATTTTCTGCAGGCTCAAAAGCAACTTGCCGGTACTGGCTTTGACCTGATAATTCCTAAAACATTTCAACCTGCCGACTACACTGACTGGCTTGCTGAACATATCTCTTCGGGAGGCATGGTCGGATTAGATGGCAGGATTTTTTCAGTAACTCAGCTAAGAAAACTAAAGAACAAGCTGGAAGGGAAAAATATTTCTTTTGTGAATAATTGTGATCTTGTTAGTAACATCTGGAAGGAACGTCCACCATTACCATATTCTGAGGCATGGGATCATACCCTGGAATTTTCAGGAAAGAACAGATCACAAAAGATTGCTGAAGTCAGAGAACAAATGAAGAAACGAAACATTGATTTTCATCTGCTGACGTCGATCGATGATATAATGTGGCTGCTTAATATCAGAGGTAATGATGTGGCTTACAGTCCTTTGCTTACATCATTCGCTTTGATCGGAGAGGTGCAGATCCTTTTATTTGTTGAAGAAAAAAAGATCCCGGGAAATCTTGCTTCTGAATTTGACAGACTGGGGATAATAATGCTTCCTTATGAAGAGGTTGAAGGTCTGGAATCATTTATGATTGAGGGTTCATTTATTCTGATAAACCCGGCAACAACGTCAATTGCGCTTTATAATTCAATTCCTGACAAACTGAAAATTATCGAGGACATAAGTATACCAACCCGGATGAAAGCTGTTAAGAACAAAACAGAGATTGAAAACATCGGAAAAGTAATGATCAAGGATGGTGTTGCTCTGACGAAATTCTTCTACTGGATTGAAAATGACCTGGGGGTCGTCCCGATGACTGAAGTTTCACTTGCAGGCAGACTTCAGGAGTTCAGAATGCATCAGGAAGGTTTTCTATCTCCATCATTTTCTACCATCACAGCTTTGAATGAACATGCTGCCTTGCCTCATTATGAGCCGACTTCAGAAACAGATTCGATTATAGAGGAGAGCGGCATTTTTCTTGTCGATTCGGGTGGACAATACATGGGTGGCACCACTGACATTACACGGACTATATCAATTGGTAGTCCAACAGCTCTGCAAAAGAAAGATTTTACATTGGTCTTAAAAGGGCATATTGCATTGGCTCTTGCCAAATTTCCGATGGGAATAAAAGGTTATCAGCTGGATCTCCTGGCTCGTAAAGCATTA
>JAPLEC010000084.1 GCA_026391515.1 Bacteroidia bacterium
TTATACCCATGAACATAAAAGAATATTCCCATCCGTATGTATGAACGATAAATCCTAATAAAGGAGCAAAGAGCACTGTCGCAAAATATTGAGCTGAATTAAAAATAGCTGCTGCTGTACCTGTTTCCCTGGCAGGGAACCAGGCGACCGAAATTCTGCTGTTCGCCGGAAAAGCGGGGGCTTCTGCTATACCTAAAAGGAACCTTAAAGTAAACAATGCAACAACGGCCGAAAGACCGACAAAAAAACCCGTAAACCCTGTTAAAAATGTAATAAAAGACCATGCGAAAAGACTGATAGCATATATTTTCCTTGATCCAAAACGGTCCAGAAGCCATCCTCCGGGAAGCTGAGCAATGACATACGACCACCCGAATGCCGAAAAAATATATCCCATTGACACAGAATCCAGATGCAGGCTTTTAGCCAGTGCCGGCCCTGCGATGGATAGAGCTGTCCGGTTTGCATAGTTTATTGCAGTTGCCAAAAAAAGCAGTGATACTATGACCCAGCGAAAATAACTTTTCTTTGATTCTTCTGTTGACCGGCTTTCAGAATTCATTTTAAAAATTGTTTTGGCTGAATTTAATCTATCTTTAAATCTTTATGCTATTTACGAAATATTTTTAAGTTTTAAACCGGACTTTAAAAGATGTCAGAAGCGCCAATTATTATTAAAATAGCAAAAGAAGATAACGTGGGAGTAGTGGTCAATGTAAACGGTCTGCAAAAAGGGACGCTCCTCAATGACGGTACTATTCTATCTCAAAATGTACCGGCAGGTCACAAAGTTGCGTTGACCAATATTTCTGAAGGAGACAAAATCATCAGATATGGTCAGATAATAGGTTATGCAAACAGACTGATCCATCGTGGAGAACTTGTGCACGAATCCGTGATCTCACTTCCCGCACCTCCCGGCCTGGATTCAATTCCATTGACAGATGATCCGAAACCTGAACCGGAACCATTGACGGGGTATTCATTTTATGGATATCGTAATGCAGATGGCAGTGCAGGGACAAGGAATATTTTAGGGATCACCATCAGCGTACAATGTGTTGCCGGCTTTACTAATTTTATTGTTAAAAGGATAAAAGAAGAATTACTTTCAAAATATCCGAATGTCGATGATGTTGTAGCTCTGAATCACACCTATGGATGTGGTGTGGCTATCAATGATTCTTCTGCAGTTATCCCGATAAGAACAATTAAGAATATTGCGGCCAATCCCAACTTTGGCGGTCAGATCCTGGTAGTCGGACTGGGCTGTGAAAAGCTGCTGCCGGAAAGACTTTTACCTCAGGATCATCATACACTGGAAAAATCCGATAATCCTGTTTCAAATATCGTTATCATGCAGGATGAATCTTTCCGGGGATTTGATGAAATGGCCGGAGGTATCATGAAAGCAGCCGAAGAGCATTTGAAGTGGCTGGACAGGAGAAAGAGAGTAATCTGCCCGGCATCGGATCTGGTAGTTGGTATGCAATGCGGCGGGAGTGATGCTTTTTCAGGAATTACTTCAAATCCCGTGGCAGGTTTTGCTGCTGATCTTATTGTCCGTACCGGTGGAAGCGTAATGTTCTCTGAAGTGACAGAGGTTCGTGATGCTGTTCATCTCCTGGTTCCCAGGACTATAGATTCTTCGGTTGGTAAAGCCCTCATAAATGAGATGAAATGGTATGACGATTACCTTTTAAAATGGGGAACTGACCGGAGTGCCAATCCCTCACCGGGGAACAAGCGCGGCGGATTGAGCAATGTGGTTGAAAAAGCCCTGGGATCGATAGCAAAATCTGGAACCAGCCCTATCGTGGATGTCTTAGGTCCCGGCGAAAAGATAAGACGAAAAGGACTCTCTTTTGCAGCAACTCCTGCCAGCGATTTCGTGTGCGGTACTTTACAGCTGGCATCAGGCATGAACATTCATGTGTTTATGACCGGTCTGGGCACTCCGTATGGATTAGCCATGGTACCGGTAATTAAAGTGGGATCAAACTCGAAACTTAGCGATCGATGGTTTGATCTGATTGATCTTGATGCCGGACAGGTCGCCCTTGGACAAAAGACAATCGAAGAAATGGGTTGGGAATTGTTCAGGATGATTTTAGAAGTTGCGAGCGGTGAGAAAGAAGTTGCCTGCGATAAATCAGGCTTGTATAACGATCTGGTGCTGTTCAATCCGGGACCCACTACCTGAAATGAACATTTTAAAAATTAATTAATTATTCTTTTGACTGGCAACAGCCTTTTTTGCTGCTTCGAGATGAAGATATAATGAGTTGTTATAAAAAGATTTTAAACTATCACTTTTAACAAGCAATTTCAGTGCTTCTTTATATTTGTTTTGCTTGTACAATCCCCAGCCTTTAATATGTAAAGAGTTTGAATTATCAGGCTTTAATTTTAGGGCTTGATCGGTGAGTTCCAAACCTTCATTAATGTTCCGATCATTATCAATCAGGAAATAAGCAAGATTATTCAGCCTGAGTGTACTATCAGGTTGAAAGGAGAGTGCTTGCCGATAATATTCCTCAGCTTTATTTAACATTCCAGCCTCAGAATAAATCCCAGCTAAGTTTGTTGTTATAGCTGCTTCAGATGAAGCATTGTCCTTAAGAATAGATTTATATTTCTCAATATATCTATTTGCAGAAATCGTATCTTTTTCAGCTAATGACAGGACAGCCTGGTTCGAGATTATGCCAGGAGTGTCAGGGAAATCCCGTTCTGCTTTTTTGTTGAGTTTTTTTTCTTTTTTAAATTGACCGGTCTTATAATAAGCTGATCCGAGTTGAATATAGTCAAAAACCCAGGTGGGTTTCACCCCCCATTTTTTATATATATTCAGAGACTTTTCCAATAAAGGGATGACTTTATCCCATTGGCTTAATAATCTGTAATTATTACCTAAATTATAATAAGTCAATGGATTTTGACTATCTAAATCAATTAATTGTTTTAAATATTTTATTCTTCCTGGTGGGCCTTCGGTGTACCAAGCATATAGATCATCTACGTTGAGTCTCATGTATATGGGCATATGGTCTCTTTTTTTGTAAGCCCTTAAACAATATTCTTTTCCTTCCTTTAATAAACTTAAGCTTAAATCATTTCTGGAAAGCATCATTACTGCAAAAGTGAAGTTTGAGTCAATTTCTATTGCTTCAAGGAAACGTTCCCTTGCTGTATTAAAGTTTCCTTTCCCAAAAGCATTCATTCCAGAAATATAATTACGGTATGCCTCTGGAGAATTTGTCGTTTCGTACTGACGGAAATCAGGAAGTTCTTTCTGTTTCAATTGGGATATTGTAAGGAAGTTTTTTATTTCCACTGAAAGCAAATCGACAATATCCAGGATATTGTCTCTTTCAGAAGACCCCTCAATTTTGAAAGGTTTAAAAATCTCTCCCGTTTTTGAATCAATTAATTGTGCATTCAATCGTATTTTACCGCCTTCCTGATTAATACTTCCACAGATAAAAAGATTTGCATTCAACTTCTGCGATATTTTACCGGCAACAGAAGGTGAAATTGCAGCATAGTTTGCAATATCTTTATTTTCAAAAAAACTATTAATCGCTTCTGTTTGTCTGACTTTTAATTCTTCTGAGTTTGACAGTGAGGTGATTAAATTATCCTGGATCATCTCTTGCCAGAAATTTTTTGTAGTATCATTGGTCATATTCTGAAACGGCATCACTACGATAGAGATATCACCTTTTTCTCTAAGGTATCCAAGCTTGTCCCGTTTGAATATTTTTGGATATAGAAATAAAGCTGCAATGATTAAAACTGCCAGAACTGTAATTCCTGACAGTAACTTGATTTTACCTGTTTTAGTTAGTTCTTCCTTTTTTATCTGTTGTTCTTCTGTGGTTACTTGCTCAAAAAGTCCCGCATGCTCAGTTTTTCCTTTTGTATCAAGCGTTGGGGTAGTCTTCAGTCCTAAAATAATTTCTTTAATCGCAAGAGCTACTTTGTTGATCTGATCATGATAATATGTTTTATTAAGATTATCATTTGGATGATCTTCACTGGCTTTAAGCGGTCTGCTTACACCTGTGGATGTCTTGAATACAAAATCTAATGCACGCAACACACTTCCTGTTTCCTTCTCAAACAGTTTCACGTCTTCTGGTTCAAGATCGTGTATCCGGATCGGAAGTATCCTGCTTGCTACATTACCGCTCCTCAACTTAATGTCTTTCCCAAAACTATCTTTTTCTGCCATCCTGAGAAATGCCAGAAACTCATATTGCCAGGCATAACTATTAGGATCGCAATAGGTCTGGGAAAGAATTGGTATAAAAATGAGACACTTTAGTTTACCCTCAAGACTCTTATCAACATTATGTGTCTCCTGAAGGCGGTCATGTGGATTTTCATCGAAATATACTGAGATATCCTCCTTAAAGGTAGCTTCAAGCTCTCCCTTAAGATTATCAACAAACTTAGTTACCCATCCATCGTGCTTATTATCCTTCTGACGGTAGCTGATGAAGATGTCGTAATTATATCCTGGAATGAGACTTGCCATTTAGTTAACAGTATATTTCTCTAGAATTCTTTTAAACTCAGGCTGATCCTTTAATGGAGCCCATCTGGGATCCAGCTCAAGGATTTTGGTTGTAAGGTTTCCCGGGATTGAGAGGAGATATTTTATTTGCTCGATAGCTTCATCATATTTCCCAAGCATTACATAAGTATGTGCTAAATTTTCTATAAAGATTGGCCCCCTAAAAGCTTCTTTACTTACTGGTAATAACTTTACCGCTTTTTCGCTTGTATTTAGCGCCTTTTCATTAAGACCCAACCCGGCATATGCAACACCGAGCGAACTATATAACCTTGGATCTTCCGGCAAATCAATCATCTTTTTTTCAAGGAATATACAAGCAGAATCATAGTAGGCATGTTCTAATTCAGGTTTATTCATTAAACCATAGATATTTGCATAATAAAGATATTTTGGCGTAAAGGAGTTCTGCCCTTGAAAAACTTTGGACTTGAAAAGTGCAAGAATTTTAAGCGCTTCTTAATATTTACCGTCATAAATATCAAGGTTAATATTTGTTTCGATAATCGAAGAATCTGACATAAGAGATTTAATATTCCGGGCTTCCTTTTCCAATATTTCTCTTGCTTTTGTTGTATTTCC
>JAPLEC010000316.1 GCA_026391515.1 Bacteroidia bacterium
AAGTATTATCATCAGGGATATTAAGAATTGAGAATAATAATAACGCAATTATGGAATTTTCCTTTAAGGAAGTCGATTTCGTTAATTAATATCTTTCCAGCCTTTAAATTTTTCCATCTCACAAATCAGAGTCTCAAGAAACTTTTTTATTGGCTCAGAAGCAAGCATTTTAAAAAAAGTATTCAGTTCAGCTTTCAGAAGAATTTTCACTTCAGAATGGTTATTTTCAGCTTCCTTAATTAAAATAACAAGAGAAAAATCGCTTATCTGCATAGTATTACCCGAATAAACAACCTTGCTGTACATTATTTTTTCTGTGATGCTTATGTTCACCAGTCCAAGCGGGCTTGCCTGGAAACTGAATGAATTCTGGCTTACGTTTACGTTGCTGATCTTATCACGCGGGATGAATCGTTCAAAATTCCGGATATCTGTTACAAAGTTGTAAAAATCGCTTGTGGTGCAGTCGAGTTTCCCGGTTCTGCTTTCAAATGTCGAAATATCGCTCATAAAAATGATCTGATTCTTTTAAATTCTACTTTATCATTTTCTTATATTTTCTCAGTGGCTTAACACATAGTCAGACTTTTCTTTATTCAGTTTTAACCCTCCCTCCATCTCCCTCCCTTAAGGCTAAGGGAGGGAGTGAAGTCTTTGTCAATCAATTAATTATTCCCCTTCCCTTAAATTTAAGGGAAGGGGTAAGGGGAAGGGTTATATACCCCAGGTCGATGGATCTGCCCTCCATTTCTTTAGGGTATCAAGATCTGATTCAGTGATATAACCAGTTTTAACAGCAGTATCTATAAGTACGCTATAATTACATAAAGTGTTAAGAGTACACTTCTCTGAAGCGAATCCATCTGCAGCTTTCTTAAATTCATATGTAAAAATCGCAATCATTCCAAGAACTTCACAACCAGCTTCCCTGAGAGCCTTAACGGCATTCAGGCTGGTACCTCCGGTGGAAATAAGATCCTCAACAACAACTACTTTCTGTCCTTTCTCATAATAGCCCTCAATCTGGTTTCCGAGGCCATGTTCCTTGGCGCCCGACCTCACATAAATAAAAGGCAGTCCAAGCTTATCTGCAACCAGAGCACCATGAGAGATAGCTCCTGTTGCAACACCTGCGATCATATCGGCCTTCGGATAGAGCTCGGTGATAAGTGATGCAAATGAATCGCGGATATAAGATCTCACTTCCGGAAAGCTGAGAGTTTTGCGGTTATCACAATAAATAGGAGACTTCCAGCCCGAAGCCCATGTAAAAGGATTTGACGGTTGCAATTTAATTGCTTTAATTTGTAAAAGATATTCAGCTATCTTTTTTGCACTTTTCTCCATAATAACAAAAAATGTATAAAGTTCATTTCGAAAACAGATTCATACTTATAAGTGCAGAACCTGACCGGATACAAAAATACGGCTTATTTTATAAGTTTTACGACACTAATGAACTTTATAAAATCATTACTGATTTTCAGGCAGATCCAAAGATTTCGGCCGTCAATATTTACGGACCCGATATAAAACATATCTGGAAAATATTCAGGATTTATTTTACTGAAGTAAATGCAGCCGGGGGTCTTGTAAAACACACTTCCGGGAGATATCTTTTTATAGAGAAGAAAGGGAAGCTCGATCTTCCGAAGGGACATATGGAACCTGGTGAAGAACCTGAAGCCTGTGCTTTAAGGGAAGTGAAAGAAGAGTGTGGAATAGAAGGTCATGTTATTGTAAAACCTCTTCAGCCAAGTTATCATACTTACACCTGGGAAGGAATATCCTACCTCAAGAAAACCAATTGGTTTTTAATGAGGTATGATGGCAAAATGGTAACAGAGCCGCAGGTAAAAGAGGGTATTACCAAGGTTGAATGGCTACTTCCGGATGAGATCAGTAAGATAAAAAGTACAGCGTGGCTTTCGCTGATGGATATGATAAATATCTCGATCTTTAAAACCTAAGATTCTTCGCCTTTATAGTCTTTTAGATTTATTGTTGCAGGAACAAAACGCGAAGCATCGCCTCCGCTTCGTATTATATCGCGCACAATTGTTGAATTTATTGGTGTATGTTCGGGAATAGTTAAAAGAAAGACTGATTCGATTTCGGACGCCATTGCTTTGTTGACCTGCGCAATAGCTCTCTCAAATTCAAAGTCGGCTGATGTTCTGAGTCCCCTGAGAATATATTTTGCTCCGTTTGTTTTACAGTAATCAACCGTAAGCCCTTCATAGTGGTCGACCTTAACACGAGGTTCGCCCTGAAAGACCTTTGATATCATTTTTTCCCTTGTTTCAAGAGAATAGTAACTTTTTTTCAATGCGTTGGCACCAACAGCAATAATTATCTCATCAAAAAGGTTAAGGGCACGTTTTACTATTCCTTCATGCCCCATCGTAAAAGGATCAAACGATCCTGGGAAAACAGCTATTTTTTTCATTCAAATGATATTTTTTTGGGATTCTTGACCTTTTGTTTCAGAAGAGCAAGCTCAAGCACACCCATTATTGTTTCAACATAATTGAATTTTAATCCTTTGATATATATCTCTTTAATATCTTCCACATCTTTACGGTTCTCCTCAGAAAGAATTATCTCCTTTATGCTGGCTCTTTTTGCAGCAAGTATTTTTTCTTTAATCCCTCCTACAGGCAGCACTTTACCGCGAAGGGTTATTTCACCGGTCATGGCAAGATATTTTTTCACCTTTCGCTGTGTAAAAGCTGAGGCTATTGATGTCGCCATTGTGATCCCGGCAGAAGGTCCATCTTTAGGTATAGCACCTTCCGGGACGTGGATGTGAATATTCCAGGTATCTGCAAAGTTATCCGGTAAATTGAGCAGATCAGCATTTGACTTCATGTATTCAAGGGCTATTACAGCTGATTCTTTCATCACCTCGCCAAGATTACCCGTTAGAGTCAGCTTACCTGTACCCTTGCTGAGGCTTGTTTCTACAAACAGTATTTCTCCTCCGGCAGCAGTCCATGCCAAACCTGTGACTACACCCGCCTGGTCGTTGCCTGAATAGATATCGCGGTTATATTTTGGCGGTCCTAATATTTCACCAAGAACTTTATCGGAAAGTGAAGGATTATAATTCGTCGCTGAA
>JAPLEC010000345.1 GCA_026391515.1 Bacteroidia bacterium
AGTAGGCAATGTCAGTTTTTATGATTCATCAGGGCAGTCTGATTTCGGATTTACAAAACCATACAGCGAAAGAACTGCCGAAGTTATCGATAAGGAAGTCAGGCAGATAATTGAAGAATCCTATCAGCGGGCAAAGGAAATACTAAAAACTCACATAAAAGGGCTAACTGAACTTGCTGAGCTGCTTCTGGAGAAAGAGGTTATTTTCAGCGAAGATCTTGAAAGAATTTTCGGTAAGAGAAAAGCTGATCTGGTGAAGGAGCAAAAAGAAGCTGATACCAAGAAAAATAAGGAGGATAAAACCAGCAAAGAAGAAGAAAAACAGGTAAAAGCAAAAAAGAAAAAAAAGGATAAAACGGATTAAAAAAAGTAACATCGGTTACCTTTGATCCTAATATCGGCTTTTAAAAAACATTGCATTAAGACTAAACTTCTAAAGCTTGAATAATCTCGTCAGACGGACATTAACTGGAGCGTGGATAGTAATATTCACGCTTGGCGGGTTCTGGCTTCATCCCATAACTTTTTTCCTGACAGGCCTGGTAATTCTTGTCGGCACCCTGTATGAATATTACCTGATGATAAAGAATACAGGGTTAAGACCTCAGATGATCCCGGGTATCATTACCGGTGCAACTGGTTATATTCTGTCATCACTTGTAGCATCAGGATTTTTACAGATGAAGTTTTGCCTGATTCTTATACCGATGTTACTTGTAATAATGGTTGCGGAGCTCTACCGGAAGCAGGACAAACCATTTGACTCTCTTGCTCATACAATTTTCCCGATCCTTTATATAGTTCTCCCTTTTTCGTTGTTTCCCTTTTCGGCAATTTTACATCCCGGGCTCAAATCCATTCTGCCTCACGAAGGAATAACATTTTCTCCGGGTATTGTCGTTGGGTTTTTTATCCTTCTTTGGGTAAATGATTCATTTGCATACCTTATAGGAAGCACTTTTGGACGTCACAGACTCTTGGAAAGAATCTCACCTAAGAAATCATGGGAAGGATTTTTCGGAGGATTGATTGTTTCAGCCGCTGTTGCCTGGTTTCTTTCCAGGTGGCTTGGAGTGATCAATTCTGTCGAATGGATTATTGTTTCCTTAATAATTTCGGTTGCAGGAACATACGGTGATCTTATCGAATCAATGTTGAAACGAAGCATCGGAGTTAAAGATTCAGGCTCAATTATGCCCGGGCATGGAGGTTTTCTTGACCGTTTTGACAGTACAATATTATCTTTCCCGCTTGTGTATCTTTTTATTTCACTTTTTGGATGATTGAAAGGACTTGATTAATTTTGTGCAAAATTTTTCAGAATGAGCATTCATAAGGAAGGATATAAAATCCTGGTTATCGGGTTTCTGATTCTGCTTCTGCTTAATGTTATTATCTGCATTTTTGTTAATGACCTGATGCTGATAAAATGGATTATGGGCATCGGTTCTCTTATCCTTTATATGTTTTTGCTTTTTTTCTTCCGTTTGCCAACCAGACACCTGGAACCTGATCCGGGACTTATCTATGCACCGGCAGACGGGAAAGTAGTTGTTATTGAAGAAGCCGAAGAGAAGGAATATTTTAAAGATATGCGGCTGCAGGTTTCAATCTTTATGTCTCCGTTTAATATGCACAGTAACAGATATCCTGTTTCCGGACGTATAAAATATGTTGAATATCACCCGGGGCATAAAATGGTTGCATGGCATCCCAAATCTTCAGAGCTGAACGAAAGAAGCACAATAGTTATTGAAACGATAAGAGGAACCGAAATATTAATCAGGCAGATTGCAGGAGCTATTGCAAGGCGAATCGTGACTTATGCAAAAGAGAATCAGGATGTAAGACAGGGCGATGAGCTTGGTTTTATCAAGTTCGGATCGAGAGTGGATATCTTCCTTCCAGTAGGTACCGAAATTGAAATCCCTATTCTGCAGCAGGTCAAAGCAAATAAAAGCATCATCGCCAAGATCTGAAAGCAAAACAAAATGGATAAAAAGGACGACAGAATTATCGATATTACAGAAGATGTAAAATGGATCGGTATTCTTGATTATGATATCAAAACATTTGATATCGTAATGACTACCGAATACGGGACAACCTATAACTCCTTTTTTATAAATGCTGAAAAGAAAACTCTGATAGAAGTTGCAAAGGAAAAATTCAGCGTAACATATCTTAAAAAACTGCAAACCGTTACAGATCCGGCTGAAATAAGCTATATCATTCTCGACCATACTGAGCCTGATCATTCCGGAAGTCTGAAACTGTTGCTGGAGCTTGCACCTTCAGCTGTTGTTGTCGGAAGCGGAAATGCAATAAGGTATCTTGAAGATATGCTGAATAAACCGTTTAAATCACTGGTCGTTAAAGACGGCGACACGGTTGACCTCGGAAATAAAACATTAAAATTCATTTCAGCACCTAATCTTCACTGGCCTGATTCCATTTACACATACCTTGAAGAGGATAAAATTTTGTTTACCTGCGATTCTTTCGGAGCTCATTATTGCAGTTATGAAATGAAAGATGAGCTCACTCCGGAGTACCTTCAGGCATTCAAGTATTATTTTGATGTGATCCTGAAGCCATTCAGCAGGTTTATGATAAAAGCAATCGAAAGAATTAAACCACTGAATATCAGATATATATGTCCAGGGCATGGACCAATCCTTAGTTCAAACTGGAAACATATTGTTGATCTCACGGAAAAATATGCAAATGAATACCTGCAGCTTACCGGTGTTGAAGCAAGACGACATATACTTATCGCATATGTTTCAGCATACGGTTATACAAAAAAGGCAGCAGAGTTGGTTGCCGCTGGAATCAGGGAAACTGGCGATTTCACTATCGAAATAATTGATATTGAAAATCTCGAATTGGACAAGCTTGAATCAAAACTGATAGCAAATGATGCATTTCTGGTTGGCTCACCGACAATTAACCAGAATACGCTTCTGCCTGTCTATAAGTTGTTTTCGCTGATAAATCCTTTGAGAGACAGAGGAAAGCTTGCAGGTGCTTTCGGATCGTATGGCTGGAGCGGAGAAGCTTCAAAAATTATTATTGAAGCAATGAGGAATTTAAAGCTGAAGATCTTTGAAGAGACACAGGCATTCAAGTTTCTCCCTTCAGGAACTAAAGAAGATGCTCTGAAAGAATTCGGGAAGAAATTTGCACTGCAATTTGAAGAGGAGTGTGCACAAAAAAAATAGGCTGAATCAATCAGCCTATTTTTGTTTAAATCAACCTCTGGTTACGAAATCTTGATCGTTTTGGTGATCCTGCTCTTTTCTTCTTCCATCTTGGGAAGCTCAATGTTAAGTATCCCGTCTTTGTATGAAGCACCAATTTTATCCCTGTTCACATTTTCAGGAACATAGAAGCTTCTGCAGAAAGATGAATAACTGAACTCTTTCCTTTTGTAACCGTCTTTTTCTTCTTCAGATTCATTTTTAATCTCTGATGAGATCGTAAGAACATCCTCATTGATGTCAATTTTCAGATCTTTCTTATCCATACCCGGGATAGCAAGTTCGAGAGTATAGTTTTTTTCATCTTCCTTGATATTGACAGCCGGCATTGAGCTGGTTCTGCTGGTCAGTACAGGAAAGAAATCATCGTCAAAAAGATTTGACAGAAACGGGCTATAAGTTCTTCTTGAAATTGTTGGTAACATAGTTTTATCCTCCATTATTTTTAAGTTATACATATTTTAATTATTGCATTCCCATATTGTCAAGTTATGTTCCAAAACAGAAAATATGACAATATGGCGTATTTTATGAAATAATGGCAGACAAAATGGCATACTATGTAATTCCAAAAAATTAGAGTAGGTTTGTGAACCGAATGCTCAGAATATGAACACGACACTCAGAAACATCCTGATTTTTTGCGGAATTCTCCTCCTTTTAGCATGTGCCTGGTTTTTCCGGAACATCGTGGTTTATATTCTAGTTTCAGGTGTACTGTCAATTATGGGGCGCCCACTGGTTGACCTGCTCTGTAAGATCAGGATAAAAAAATGGAATTTTCCACGGGCACTTAGCGCCTTTATTACTCTGTTAATTATCTGGGGTTTCATTGTATTGTTTTTTATAATTTTTGTACCGCTTATAACAAGACAAATAAATTATTTCTCATCAATTGAGAGTGAAAAGATTGTTCAGCTTATTCAGGGACCAATAGACTGGATACAAAATGTATTTAAATCGTTCAATAAGGATTTTTCGGAACAGACTCTAAAGGATTATTTTGCCTCAAAAGTTTCGGAAGTTCTTAGTATTGGCATGATACAGAATTTTCTTGGATCCCTGGTAAACATTCTTGGAAACATTCTTATTGCGATCTTCTCAATCTCATTTATAACATTCTTTTTTCTCAAGGATCAGCATCTGTTCTTCGAATCAATTCTGATGTGGGTTCCTGATCAGTACACTGATAATTTTTCCAGAGCTTTATATTCAATAAAAAACCTGCTTACCAGGTATTTCATCGGGATTCTGATTCAGAGTACATGTATAATGATACTTATTGATATCGGAATGACAATCGTCGGAATCGATTTTCAGCAGGCACTGGTGATGGGACTTATTCTTGGGATTCTGAATGTTATTCCTTATGTAGGACCCTGGCTTGGTTTGTTCATTGCAATAATAATGGGGGTAGCTTCACACATTAATATGGATTTTAAAACTGTAGTTGTTCCGCTAGTTTATTATATGATCATAGTCGAAGCAATAACGCATCTTATTGACAATGTTGTATTTCAGCCTGTTATCTTTTCAAATAGTGTAAGAGCTCATCCTCTTGAGATTTTCGTGGTTATACTTGCAGCCGGTTTTGCAGCAGGTATTCCCGGGATGATCCTGGGTATTCCGACTTACACCGTCATCAGGGTTTTTGCCAGAGAGTTCTTTTATAATTTCAAGGCTGTACAGAAAATCACATCAGGTTTATCGCCGGGAGATATTGGAGATACTATTGTAAATTCCAACGAAGAGGATGTTGCTTTCAAGGAACAGAAAAAGGAAACAGATAAACCTAAAAAATCTAAAAAACAAACTTAATCCTGGTTTTACACCATATTATTAATGATGATTAAGAGAAATTATTTTCTCCCTTTGTACAAGGTGATCCATTTTTATTATGATGGATTCAGGAATATGTCTTCGTGGGGAAAAAAAGTCTGGGTAATCATCATAATCAAGCTTTTTATAATATTTGCTGTTCTGAAAATCTTCTTTTTCCCCGATTTTCTTCAAAAAAAGTTCGATACTGATAGTAAAAGAAGTGAATATGTTATTGATCAACTAACAAATTCTCCAGAATGATTGAACATATAGATATGTCTCTTGTAGACTGGTCAAGAGCTCAGTTTGCACTGACCGCGATTTACCACTGGATCTTCGTTCCTCTTACCCTTGGACTTTCATTTATTGTCGCAATGATGGAGACAATATATGTAAGGACAGGTAATGAAGAATGGAAACGGCTGACACGATTTTGGATGACACTTTTTGGTATCAACTTTGCAATTGGCGTTGCAACCGGAATTATCCTCGAATTTGAATTTGGCACCAACTGGTCAAATTATTCCTGGTTTGTGGGCGACATTTTTGGAGCTCCGCTTGCCATCGAAGGGATTCTGGCGTTTTTCCTCGAATCTACTTTTGTTGCTGTTATGTTTTTCGGCTGGAACAAAGTGAGCAAAAAGTTCCATCTTGCGTCCACATGGCTTGTTGCAATTGGTGCAAACCTTTCCGCTTTATGGATACTTGTAGCCAATGCATGGATGCAAAACCCTGTGGGAATGATGTTTAATCCTGATACCGCCCGTAATGAAATGATAAATTTCTGGGCAGTTCTGTTTAATCCGGTTGCAATAGATAAGTTCCTGCATACAATTTCTTCAGGTTTCCTGCTTGCATCGGTTTTTGTAATGGGAATAAGCTCGTGGTTTCTATTGAAGAAAAGAGAAGAATGGATGGCGCAACGGAGCATCCTTATCACTGCAATATTCGGATTACTGTCATCACTGATGGTTGCTTTTACGGGCGATTCTTCCGCCAGGACAATCGCTAAAGTTCAGCCTGTAAAATTTGCAGCCCTTGAAGCACACTACAATGGAAAACAAAATGCAGGGCTGGTAGCTTTCGGAATACTGAAAGATTCTGATAAAAAGATAGGAGATAAGAAGGTGAAAGATTTTGCTTTCAAGATCGAGATACCTGGTTTTCTCTCAGTATTGACCGAAGGAGATAAAAATGCATTTGTTCCGGGAATCAATGACCTTGTTATGGGAGGAGTGGCTGAATATAAGGGATTAACTGTTGCTGATAAGATGCAGAGAGGAACAGATGCCAAAGATGTTCTGAATGATTATAAACGAGCTAAATTGGTAAATAACAAGGAACAGCTTGAATTTATAAAGGAGTACTTCAGGAGTAAAAATTTTATTGAGGAAAACTTAAAGTATTTCGGTTATGCATTCCTGGACTTGCCTGAGGATGCCATTCCAAATGTATCGGTGTCGTTCTATTCTTTTCATATTATGGTAATCCTGGGTTTCTTTTTTATTCTGGTCTGCACTCTTTCATTAATCCTGGTTTTAAGAGGTACTTTATTGAAAAACAGATGGTTCCTCAGAATCGTGCTCATTTCAATTCCGCTGGTTTATATAGCCAGCGAATCAGGCTGGATCCTAGCTGAAATGGGACGGCAGCCATGGATAATCCAGGACCTTATGCCGGTAACCGTTGCAGTTTCACAGATAAGCACAGGTTCGGTCATGACTACTTTTATCTTGTTCGCAATTCTTTTCACGGCTCTTCTGATTGCAGAAGTTTCTATTATGATAAAACAGATCAAAACCGGACCAAAGCTTTAGGAGGAAAATTATGACTGCAATGATTTCTTATATCTTTTTACAGCATTACTGGTGGATTATTGTATCACTGCTCGCAAGCCTGCTGGTATTTCTGATGTTTGTCCAGGGTGGACAGTCAATGATCTTCTCTCTTCCTGGCAATGATTCACAGAAAACAATGATAGTGAATGCATTAGGGAGGAAATGGGAATTCACTTTCACTACACTCGTCACTTTTGGTGGTGCTTTCTTTGCCTCTTTCCCGCTCTTTTATGCGACAAGTTTCGGAGGCGCTTACTGGGTCTGGATTGCAATACTCTTCAGCTTTGTTATTCAGGCAATAGCAAAAAGACTTTTGATATATTTCTGTTCCTTAACGGGGCGCTCGGTCCATTCCTGATAGGTACAGCAGTTGCAACCTTTTTTACCGGATCCTTTTTCAGTCTCAATTATTTGAACCAGGTTAAATGGGCTACTCCCTGGCATGGACTCGAAGCCCTGATAAACGGCAAAAATCTTGCTCTGGGACTTGCCGTATTATTCCTTGCAAAGACCAACGGATTGTTGTACATTATTAATTCAATCGAAGATAAGGATCTTATAAACAGATCGGTTAAGAAACTGACAATCAACTCGATATCATTTCTTGTTTTCTTTCTTTTCTTTCTGGGAGCACTGCTTTTCTCCAATGGATTTGCAGTTAACGGTGAGACCGGACAAGTAACGATTGAAAAGTATAAATACCTCCACAACTTAATTCAGATGCCTGTCAGGAGTCGTTTCAGTTTTATACGGAATCGGAACGACAATATTTAAAGCAAGCAGGAGAGGGATATGGTTTACAGGATCAGGTACCATTCTTGCAGTATTTGCGTTGTTTCTAATTGCAGGATTTAACGAAACTGCCTTTTATCCTTCGGCTTACGACCTCAACAGCTCTCTGACTATTCGTAATGCATCATCGAGCTTCTTTACTCTTAAAACTATGATGTATGTCTCATTTATAATTCCATTTGTTTTAGCTTACATCTGGTATGCCTGGAAAGCTATAAGCAAAAAGAGAATCACTGAAGAAGAAATGAATGAAGAAGGGCACATATATTAAAGACAATGTACCTGACACAAATCCTTCAATACCTTCTCTGGCCGGTACTTATTATAATCACCTGGCTTGCGGTATGGTATGCAGTAAAATACTTTGAAAAAAAATTCCCCGGATAAAACCCCGAGGGAAAAACCATAAGAAATCTTTACTGTTTAATCTCTATTTGAAAAACAGTGAGATAAGTGAAGCTGTTAAATATAAAGGAATAATCAAAGGCACGGCACTGACACCGAAAATAACGAATGCAGCTGCGACCATTGCCACCATGATGTACCTTCCTTCATTTCCTTTAAACTTAAAATGAGAAATCTTTAAGGAGAGCATCGGTATCCTGGTCACCATAAGAAGAGAAAGAATTACTGTGAATATTATCAGAGCAACTTTAGAAACTGTGAATGAAGCGATTATACTGCTGTCCGAATAATGGCCGGCAATTACAACCGAAACAACAGCAAGAGCATTTGCAGGAGTTGGAAGTCCTTTAAATGATGTAGCCTGGGTTTCGTCGGTATTGAATATTGCCAGGCGCAAAGCTGCACAGACAGGCATTATTACAGGTATAAGCAGGATCAAAATTGTTTTAAAGCTGCTGGCATTATACAGCATTGGATCAATTAATGCCATCGATGCACCAAGAAGCTGATATAATAAAATTGCAGGTGCAACACCAAAACTTACAACATCAGCAAGAGAATCAAGCTCCTTGCCTATTTCAGAATACGATTTCAGCAATCTGGCGGAAAAGCCATCCAGAAAATCGAAGATCATAGCAGCCAATATCAGCCATGAGCT
>JAPLEC010000130.1 GCA_026391515.1 Bacteroidia bacterium
TTTCTGTACTAAATTATTACAGGAGACTGCAATAATAATTGCAAATAAGAAAAATTTCGTTTTCATGATTTTCAGAATTAAATTATGATATATAAAGTAAGTAAATAATAACCACAAATTAATTTTATTTTTGCTAAATTAATATTATACAGAATTATTAATTAAATATAGAAAGCTGGAATGACAGATACCGGAAAAGGTATTATTTCCTGTACTTCATTTGCATTTACATTCACAAGCATCATCTACATAAATACTGATAATAACAGTTTATTTTGTGACTTTTCAAAATATTTATTAAAACTAATAGGGTTGAGGTCGGTGGCGGATTCGAACCGCCGTAAACGGTTTTGCAGACCGCTACCTAGCCACTCGGTTAACCGACCGTGTACTCTGATCCACTAGCCGAAGAGTACCGTAAAGTTCGGATTGCAAAAATAACAAAAATTGTGATACTAATTTATACGACTCCACCATCTTCACTTTGAATTCTTTAACCCTTTCCCCGGCCCCTTCCCTTAAGTCTAAGGGAAGGGGAGATATCCTGTTTATTATCAAAGAGTTGTTTATAACGCAAATTGACTTCATCTTTTAGAATTTGAACAATAGAAACAATCTCAATTAATTCCTCGTTTTTAATTCTTAATACTTTAATGCCTTTAGATAAAAGTTTAGCATCCCGTTCAGAATCATATTCTTCATGACCTTCATGAATAATGCCATCTACTTCAACTATAAGTTTAAGCCGGGAACAAAAAAAATCTGCTATAAAAAATTCAACCCATTGTTTGTCAATCCTGTAAAAGATTGGATGCTGTCTTATAAATTTAAAGCCAAATAAATTTTTTCTCCTTAAGACTTCCCAAAGTGCTGTCTCAGAGGGAGTTGGATTATTTCTTAAATTTCTTGCTAATAAAGAAATACCCTTGTAGTTCTTATAATGAATACGAGACATAATGTTTTATTCCACTATAAAATTAGTGAATTCATTCGTTATTTCTAGTTCTCATTATATTATTATTAAGTCATTCCCCTCCCCTTAGATTTAAGGGGAGGGGTCGGGGGTGGGGTTAGTTTGCTAAAAGTAGAGGTGTTGGGAGTAAGATTTAGTTTATCATGTTTTAATCCGCCACCGACCTCTATAATTCCGTGACACTTTATGCTCCGGAGTTTTTATTGATTTTAAATCATCTTCATACTTATTAATAATTATTTTCGTTATACCTTGCAAAAAATATTTCGTAAATTAAAATTTAAACATTATGAAAAAGTTAATTAAGATTTCAGCGATACTCTCGGGTGCTCTTTTTCTGGCTGCATTAACAGTGACTCCTGTTTCAGCTCAGACAAATCAGAAACCCGCTGACCAGAAAGCAATACCTGCTGATGTAATGAAGGTATTTGATAAATCATGTGCTGCCTGCCATAAGGATCCTGGTATGAAATTCGCCCAGGGTCCCTTTAATATTTCCACCTGGGATAACTATTCACCAGAAAAACAGGCTGCCAAAGCTAAGACAGTTTGTAATTTTGCAACAAAAGGGAAAATGCCTCCAAAAAAATACCAGGCTAATAATCCCGGAGCAGTTCCAACGAAAGATGATATAAAGATACTTTGTGACTGGGCAGCCACACTGAATCCTGTTAGTAAGTAAATAATCCGCCAGTTGGCGGACAGCTGGAAACATATGTAAGTTTCCAGCTATTAATAATTCAAAAAAATTTGTTAAATAACAAAGCCTCTGAATTACAGAGGCTTTGTTATTTTAGTGGAATTATATTTAATCAGAATTTTGCAAGTATATCCTTTACTGCATCTTTGTGCACCATAAATCCCATCATTTTCAGCTTGACATAATCTTCTGAGAAAAAATAATACCCGAATTCAGGCGCCTTTGGATCATTGTTCCTTGAACCAGAACCTGAATCTTTAATCAGGTACCAGTCTTTCCCGTCTTTTTCAAGATAACCTACAAGATGAATACCATGATCATCTGTAGTGGTCTGATTCGAAAACCTGAACTGACGGGCATCATCATTGATGTATGCTGATGGAATGTCAAAATCAGGAACTACGGCACATTGAGAAATACGATCAAATCCCGGCTCTGAAACATCACCTCCGATGCTGACTGTATATCCTTTCCTGACAACATTTTTTAATTCAGATATGAATACATCAAGCGGAACATTATAATAATCTGCACTGTGCCACCAGTTATCGGGGACGCTGTATTCAACCTTTTTGTAAAATGGCTCCTGGATATAGGAAAGAATATCAACATAGTCATCCGGATTAATTTTAATAATCTCTTTGAGATATTGCACTGGCGTGATTTTCTTTCCATTAACTGAAATTTCCGATGGAGGTGTCCCCATATAATGATTCATTATCGATTTAATTGTTGCCAGAGCAACTTCCTCTTCCCATGACGAGTTTACCTTTAAAGATGACAGATAGCTTTTCATCTCATTCATCATCGCATCATGGTTGTGATATTTACGACCATCCAGCAGACCGGAATAAGCTTCTTCCGGAACTACTCCGTATTTTTTCCAGATACGTGTAACTGCATTAGCCTCAGACCCTTCATCAAAAGCCGAGTTGCCTCTTTCCTGAATATACCGCTTTGCTTTTTCGACAAATTCCCAGTAAACTGTGAACATCTCTGATAATTTTACCTGCATCTTGCTGATACGGTAAATCTCACTTTCCATGAAAGAAGTTGTGCTGAAACACCAGCATGTGCTGGTATTCCCCTGTGAGACCGGTGCATTATGCCACTGCTTATTCTTGTAGAGATCTACTTTATTAGGTAATACAGCAGTTGAAAGATCTGCTACAAAGCTTTTATTAACCCTGGCAGGTTCAGCCTTTTCTCTCACTTCCCTGTCGTCCCTGAGGATAGAGTTCTGATAAAATCCGGGCTTTGATTCTCTGAAAACAGCTTTATCCTTGTTCTGAGCGGAGACATTTATTGCTCCGGAAAAGAGAACAATGAGCGCAATTATTAAAACATTTCTTTTCATTTTTCTGAAATTATTATTGGGTGTAATTTAAACTTTTTTTGAATGAAATCAGGTCATGTTTCTCATAAACCAATTAATTATCAGTATTTGATTATTTTCCTGGTTCCTGAATAACCTGGTATTAAGATCTGGCACAAGTATATTCCTGGCTTAACCGCTAACCCATTATTGTCTAGTCCATTCCACGTAAATAACAGATATCCGGGATAACAGACATTGTTAATCAACGTTCGTACTTTTATTCCTGCTGCTGAAAAAATATTAATGCTGACCCTGGTTTCTTTCAAAACAGGAAATGATATCTGGGTATATTCATGCATTGGATTTGGAGCAATTCTCACTTCAAGTTTGCCATAACCAGTATGATCATTTATCCCCAGAACTTCAGTCACTCTGACAATTGCAGTGTCAAGATTGGTTATATGAATATTATCGAACCAGAGCTTTTTGCCAATAATTTCTGTGTACTCGGTGGAAACCTCCAGCTTATCAACTTTTGTCCAATCATATTTTCATTGCGGATCATACCATGTATTGTTATCCCAGGCTCCACGTTCTGTAAATTCTGACAGCGGAATGTTTACATGATGCCATTTCCTGTCCCACTGAGCATCTGACGCATCAATAGTGGTGCCCATACGCCAGGGATGATCACCTGCC
>JAPLEC010000359.1 GCA_026391515.1 Bacteroidia bacterium
TGCTGTTGCTTTTTGTGCCTCTGTGGATGTACTCTCAGACAGAGAATGTCGATCTGGCGATGATCTATAAGATCAAACAGGACGAACAGCGAAATTCCAAGATTGAAGAGCTTGCTTCCGGACTTACCGACTTTGTCGGACCAAGGCTGACCGGCTCGACAGGAAACACCCGTGGAAATGAATGGGCTAAGAAAAAGATGGAAGAGCTTGGCTTTCAGAATGTCAGGATTGAAGAAGCCAGGGATTTTTCCCGCGGCGGCTGGGATAACCTGAAAACTTATGCTGCATTGACAGCACCATACTACGCTAACTTTGCCTGCAATTCTGTAGCATGGACCGGCAGTACAAACGGACTCGTGAAAAGCGAGGTCGTACTGATCGATGTTAAGGCAGAAAGCGATCTTGAGAAATATAAAGGAAAGCTTGCAGGGAAGATCGTTATAATACCTTCGGCAACCACAACTCCCTATGAGATAAGTTATGAGCCTCTTGCATCGAGATATACTGAAGAACAGCTTAAGGAGCTGTCAAAGGAACAGCTGCAGGGAGGAAGAAGACCCGGACAACCTTTCGATTTTACTGCAATGATGGCTCAGAGACAGCTTAGAACTAAAATAATCGATTTGCTGAAAAGCGAAGGAGCTGCTGTAATTCTGAACAATTCGGGAATGTACAATATTCCCAGGTCAAACGGTGGCGGCTATAATGCCGGCGACAAAGAACCTATTGCTGAATTGAACCTCCCGATGGAAGACTTTGGAAGGATTGAAAGGCTGCTTAAGAAAAGTGTCCCGGTTGAAATGGAGGTTGAGATCAAGAATAATTTCTTCGCAAGTCCAAAGGTTTACAATGTGATCGGAGAGATTCCAGGAACCGATAAGCTCCTTAAGAATGAAGTTGTCCTGCTTGGTGCCCATATTGATTCGTGGCATGGCGGAACCGGTGCGGCCGACAACGCATCGGGCTGCATAGTAATGATGGAAGCTCTTCGTATTCTGAAAAGCCTGGAAGTTGCCCCCCGAAGAACAATAAGAGTTGCTTTATGGGGCGGTGAAGAACAGGGAATGTTTGGCTCACGCGGATATACCGACAGATATCTTGTTGATTCCAAAACCAACCAGAATAAGCCTGATTTTGATAAGTTCGCAGCATATTTCAATATGGACAACGGTTCAGGCAGATACAGAGGTATCTATCTGCAGCAGAACGAGTTGGTGAGACCTATATTTGAAGAGTGGCTGAGACCATTTACCGATCTGGGCTGTTCAACGATAACAATCAGGAATACAGGCGGTACAGACCATCAGACATTCGACCGTTACGGGTTGCCGGCTTTCCAGTTCATCCAGGATGAGATTGAATATGAACGCGGTTACCATACCGTAATGGATACCTATGAAAGGCTGGTAATATCTGATCTTAAGATAAATGCAATTATCACTGCTTCATTTGCATATAATGCTGCAATGAGGAATGACAAGCTTCCGAGAAAACCGGTTATGAAACAGCCCGAAGGCGGATCCGGAGGTCCAGGCGGACCAGGCGGACCACCTCCCGGAATGTAATCATATGATAATTAATTAATTGAATAGGGACATTCCATGGAATGTCCCTATTCTGTTTTCTTCTGATCTACATCCTTCATCGACAGTTGTATCCGTTTTCTGTCAATATCAACAGCCAGCACCCTGACCATAACATGCTGATGCATCTTGACAACTGTTGAAGGATCCTGCACATAGGTTTTGCTCAGATTGGAGATATGAACCAGCCCGTCCTGCTTTATTCCGATATCGACAAAGGTACCGAATTTTGTAACATTTGTTACAATTCCCGGAACAACCATACCCGGGACCAGATCGTCCATCTCATGAATATCAGCAAACATGAACTCCCTGATTTTTGATCTCGGATCACGGCCAGGTTTTGCCAGCTCTTCCATAATATCTTTTAACGTCGGCAGACCTGTAACAGGGGTGATATATTGCTCCAGCTTTATTTCATTTCTCTTACTCTCGTTGCTCATCAGCTCCCTGACATCGCATCCTCTATCTAATGCTATTGCTTCAACAACATGGTAACTTTCCGGATGAACAGCACTGCTGTCGAGAGGATTTACTGCATTACGAATCCTGAGAAAACCTGCACACTGCTCAAAGGCCTTCGCTCCCATCCTCTTGACTTTCATAAGCTCCTTCCTTGATTTAAAAGGTCCGTTTTCTGTCCGGTAATCAACTATATTCTGAGCCAGCTGCGGTCCTAATCCCGATACATAGGTAAGGAGATGACTGCTTGCTGTATTTACTTCAACTCCTACTGCATTAACACAGCTCATGACAACATCATCAAGGGCATTCTGCAATTTTTGCTGGTCGACATCGTGCTGATACTGACCTACTCCGATCGATTTGGGGTCTATCTTAACCAGTTCGGCAAGAGGATCCGTCAACCTGCGCCCTATGGAAACAGCACCGCGCACCGTAACGTCATAATCAGGAAATTCATCACGTGCAACTTTTGATGCCGAATATATCGAAGCACCTGCTTCACTAACCACAAATACCTGTATATCATTCTCAAACTTGACCCATTTTATAAAATCTTCTGTCTCACGGCGTGCAGTTCCATTCCCGATAGCAATAGCTTCAATTTTATATGCGTTAACAAGTGTAAGGATTTTCTTCACCGACATAGCAGTCTGATTCTGAGGCGGATGAGGATAGATTGTTTCATTATGCAACAGGTTCCCCTGCCTGTCGAGACAAACAATTTTACATCCTGTTCTGAAGCCCGGGTCAATTGCCAGAACGTTCTTTTCTCCCAGAGGTGAAGCCAGTAAAAGCTGACGGAGGTTATCAGCAAATACTTTTATTGCTTCATCGTCGGCTTTTTCTTTCGAAATATTTCTGAATTCTGTCTCCATTGATGCTGAAAAAAGCCTTTTCCAGCTGTCTTTTACAGCTTTCCCAACAAGTTCAGATGATTCATTTTTTCCTTTAATAAATAATGAATTGAGAATTTCGAGTGCGTTCTCTTCTGCAGGTTCAATGGTGAGCTTGAGAAATCCCTCCTCCTCTCCCCGCCTCATTGCAAGCACACGATGAGATGGACATTTTTTAAGAGGCTCGGACCATTCAAAATAATCACTGAATTTAATACCGTCTGTCTCTTTTCCTTTAACAACTTTGGAATAAATAACAGCTTCTTTATCAAACAGATATCTGAGCTTTTTTCTGGCTGTCTCATCCTCATTAATCCATTCGGCAATGATGTCATTTGCACCGGCAAGAGCCTCTTCGACTGTCTGAACATGATCATTCAGGAACTTTTCAGCTTTATGCGACGGATCGGATTCCTGCTGTTTAAAGATGATGTCGGCGAGAGGTTCAAGTCCTTTTTCTCTGGCAATGGTCGCCCTGGTACGTCGTTTCGGCCTGTAAGGAAGATAAATATCCTCAAGTTCAGCCATTGTTAAAGCAGCTTCAATTCTCTTCTTAAGTTCAGGATTCATTTTCTCCTGATCTTCAATCGATTTGATAACACTCTCTCTTCTTGCATCAAGCTCCTTCAGACGGTTGTACTCTTCTTTAATATGAAGCAGCTTTACCTCATCGAGGCCTCCTGTCATCTCTTTTCTGTACCTGCTAATAAAGGGTATGGTTGCACCATCGTCCAGCAATCTGATCGTGTTCTCCACCTGCCACTCGTTCAGTCCGAGCTTATTTGCAACCCACTCAATGTTTTTGTTTGTGCTCATAGTTGAAAGAATTCTACATGTTAAAACCCACCCCAACCCCTCCCAGGAGGGGATCATGTTGGTCAACCCACCCCTTGACGAGGAGGGGATTCTGTTTTTCCATTGTGCCTTTGTGCCTCTGCGCCTTTACGCCTTTATTCCACATAAATTACCAGCCCTTTCAGGTATTCGCTTTCCGGGTGATAAATATTGACAGGATGATCAGGCGGCTGGCTCATCTGGTGAAGTATTCTCACTTTGCGGCCTGTATTGGCAGCAGCCGCAAACACCGATTTCCTGAAATTTTCTTTTGTCACCACCTGAGAACACGAAAAAGTAAAAATTATACCGCCAGGTCTTATCTGTTCTATAGCCTTCATATTCAATCTCTTATATCCCTGCAGCGCATTTGATAAAACTTTATTGTGTTTTGCAAAAGCAGGCGGATCAAGAATAATCAGGTCATATTTTCCTTTTATATCATTGAGAAAATCGAATGCATCAACCTGAAAAGCCTCATGCATATGCTCCTCTCCATAATTCAGCCTGATATTTTCATTGGCCAGCTCTGTTGCTGATGCCGAACTGTCAACTGTATGCACCAGTACCGCATTTTTCATGGCGTAAACCGAAAATGCACCCGTATATCCAAACATATTCAGGACTCTCTTCCCTTCTGAATATTCTAAAAGCAGTTTCCTGTTATCCCGCTGATCAATAAAAAAACCTGTCTTTTGGCCAATAGTCCAGTCAATTTTAAAGCGGAAGCCATTTTCGGATACGATGACCGGACCTGAATTGCCATAAAGAAATTCATTTTTCCCTGAGACACCTGACATGTATGGAATTGTTCCTTCGCTTTTATCATAGACTGCTTTCAGCCTCTCTCCACAAATATCTTTCAAAATGGCTGCAAATTCATTCCGCATCCTGTACATTCCGACCGAATGCATCTGCATGACTGCCACTCCGTTGTAATAATCAATGATAAGCCCTGGGAGATCGTCGCCTTCTGCATGAACCAGTCTGTAAACGTTTGTTTGTGAATTATTTACAAGTCCAATAGCCCTCCTGTAATTTATGGCATTTTTAATTCTTTCCCTGAAAAAATTAATATCCGGTTCAATTTCACTGAAAGAGAGAATTCTCACAGCTATTGAACCCGGCTGGTAATGACCGGTTGCCAGGAATTCGTCCTTATTGTCATAAACATTGACAACATCCCCTTCAGAAGGTTTGCCGTAGATCTTCTTGATGGCTCCTGAGAATATCCATGGATGATACCTTCGAACTGATTGGTCTTTGCCGGATTTGAGGACTATCTTTACTTTCTGCATATCTATTCAGTTCTCTTGTGAGTTATATCCCCAGACTGAAGTCTGGGGTCAGTTAATACTCGTCAGTTTTATATAGATTTCCCTGCAAACCCAGGCATCAGTAGCTGCATATATCTGCTGAGCTTCAGACAGTTCATCAGCTTCCCAGTTTGTCACCTGCTGTCTTTTGGATATCCTGAAACCCAGAACTATTGCAGTCAGTTTTTTAAGTCCCGAGCTCTGGATCCCAAAATCTTTCACAAAGTGCAGGAGGTCAATAAAACCCACAGGATTGAATTTTCTTACTCTTTTCAGGAAGCGGATATCATCATGAACTGCAACACCTGCTTTGATCACCCTTGGATCGGCAAAGAGATTGACAAGCTCTTCAGGGATACCTATTTTATTTATTCTGAAGAGGCAGGCCAGATTGCCGGTTGCAAGCTGAATTAATGATACTTTGTTTTTACGCCCTTTTTTGAAAGACGGCCTGGATTCTGTGTCAAACCCCAGGACTCTTTCTTTTCGAAGCCTGGGCAATATTTTCTTAAAAATCTGAAGATCATCAACAATCACTATCTCACCTTTGAACCAGGAAAGATCATAGTTCTGAAGCTCCTCGACCGTTATTGTCTCCTGAAAATTATTTTTCATCATCTTCCCTGAATTCTTTTTGTCTTCTTGAAATAAACCATTCTGAAGTATTTCTTTTCCTTTCACTTCCACTTTCATCATTTTCGACTTTACCTATCTCTTCACCCGAATAAATAAATTTATGAATTGCTCTCAGAGAATTTACAAGTTTCTGTCCCCATAAATTTTCAAAATTCATTCTGCATTCCCATATAGCGTCATTCATAACTTCCTTTGTACCTGTCTGATACAGAAGAAGAAAATCTTTCATATCCTGGTAAATATCAGCCATATTCTCTGCCAGACTTGATGGTACGGGACCATCTGCAACATTAAATTTATCATCGAAAACCTCGACGAAATCATTAGCTGTTCCAAACCGGTTCTTGAACGAATCATGTATCCTGCACCAGTCGGCTTCTGTAACAAATTTCTCATTACCATCTTCAAAAAATGGCTCCAGCGCCGGCAACAGTGAAGCTTTCAGGTACAGCAGGGGCATAATACGCTGCATGATCCTGAGCATCTCATCGCCCTTCAGCTCAGAAGCATGTTCAGCATATTTGCAATACTCATTGGCGACTGCCACAAACTCAACAACATTCCTTGAATAAGCAGGATCTGATTTTTTCCCCATGTTCATTTTTAATCAGACAGCAAAATTAGACATTTATCGCGAAAACAGATCGGGTTCTTTCCAGAACAAAAGATGTTTATCGTCCATTATTATCTTATTGTGGTCGAGCAGCCATCGTAAAACTTTAATAACTTTTTCTTCCGGGTGACTTACTTTGCTTACCAGCTCCTGTGCATCCAGTTTCTTTTCTGCGAGATTATCCTTGATTTCAGTAAGTATCATATCGAACTCGTATTTGCTCAGATCGAGCTCATTTCTTTCACGGCAAACATCGCAAATTCCGCACCGGTCGGCCTCTTCACCAAAATAATCAAGAAGTGTGACCGACCTGCACTTTGTATTATAATCAGCATAATCGATTATCTTATTCAAACGTATCACATGTTTGTCTTTCACCTGAATATAATTTTCAGGTGAGATCATTAATGCTTTTCTTTCCAGCCTCTCTTCAGTGAATATTATCAGTGCTGTTTTTTTCCCCGGGATATACCTTATTATATTAAATGAAGAAAGTTTAACAAGAAACCTGTAAACAGTGTCTCTCGATAATGCAGATTTTTTTGCAAGAGCATCTTCATTTATTGCTACAAACTCAGAAAACATACCTGTGTAAGACCTTAACAGGAGCTTTATAAAACTATCGAACGATTCATTTGCCACCTGGAATTTGTAAAGATCATCGCGGCTGACAATAAAATGTACCCTTGAAGGATTATTAATTTCTTCTGTGAATTCAATATATCCTTCTCTCTGCAAAAAGCTGAGACTGTTGTAAGTTTCGATGACAGGGAAGCGGTATTTCGACACAAAATCGGACATGCTGAAGTCAAATACATTATCCTTGCCTGCACCCTGAGGCACCTGAAGGAAATTGCAAAGAGCCTCATATATATCCTTTATTTTTTCGACAGGCGGAAATTTTCTTCTTAAGGAATCTTCGAGGCGGCTTTTATCGGACGATGAATAGAGCAGAACTGCAAAAGCAGGTTTATTGTCGCGTCCTGCCCTGCCGCTTTCCTGGAAATATTCCTCAATTGAGTCAGGCATTTCCCAGTGTATTACAAACCTTACTTCAGCTTTATCAATACCCATCCCAAAGGCATTAGTGGCAACTATCACACGGGTCTCACCTGTTGACCACGAAGTCTGTTTTTTGTCGCGCAGCTCTACAGGCAGACCGGCATGATAAAAATCGGCGCTGATACCGCTGGCTACCAGCAATTCAGCAATTTCTTTGCAACGTTTTCTGCTTCGGACATACACGATCCCGCTCCCTTTGACTTTATGCAGCGTTTTAATCAGGTATGTGCCTTTATCCTCAACCTGTCGGACCAGGTACGAAATATTTTTCCGTTCAAAGCTTGTTCTGAGAACATTTTTCCCCCTGAACTCCAGCTTTTTAATTATATCATCAATCACAGGCGGAGTAGCAGAAGCTGTCAATGCGAGAAAAGGAACCTTATCGGAAATCAGGTCGCGTATTAACGCAATTTTAAGATACGATGGTCTGAAATCATAACCCCATTGTGAAATACAGTGAGCCTCATCGACTGCCACAAGATTAATGTTAAAACGAGGCAGCCTTGTCTGGAATATTCTTGTCGAGATTCTCTCAGGCGAGATATAAAGGAATTTATAATCGCCATAAATGCAGTTCTCGATTGCTATATCTATCTCCTCTGCCGACATCCCTGAATGTATAGCTAACGATTTAATTTCCAGACTATTAAGACGATTTACCTGATCTTTCATCAATGCAATAAGAGGGGTGATAACAAGGCAGATTCCTTCATTTAGCAGAGCAGGTACCTGGAAGGTTATTGATTTGCCACCGCCGGTTGGCATCAGACCAAGGGTATCCTTTCCTTCTGCAACAGACCTGATAATTTCCTCCTGCAGAGGTCTGAATGAGGTGAATCCCCAGTACTTTGTAAGAATTTGCTTATATGGTTCAATGTTCATTTACCAAAGGATTCGAGTAAGTAATTTTTTTATAAATCACCACCTCCTCCCGCTTTCAGCGGGATACTCCTCTCCGCTTAGGCGGAGAGAAAGTTATGATATTGTGTGTCAATACTTTCCCCCCGCTTTTCGCGGGAGGTGTCCCGACCGTAGCGTCGGGACGGGGTGGTTTTCATCTTTATTCCGAAAAATAATACACCTTTACAAAAATAGTAACTGCAATTCAATTATTTACATATCTTAAAAAGTGAGGATGTTTTAAGAGTAATGAATTTTTCGTAATTTGCGCAACAAAATTTAATACTCTCTCAAATGTCATTCATAGAAGATAAAATACTTTATGAAGGTTTAACTTTTGACGATGTTCTTCTGGTTCCTTCATATTCAGAAGTGCTTCCAAGGGAAGTAGATCTGAGCTCGATGTTCACAAGAAACATCAGATTAAATACTCCAATTGTCTCAGCAGCAATGGATACAGTAACCGAAGATGACCTTGCAATTGCCATTGCAAGGGAAGGCGGGATAGGTGTCATTCATAAAAATA
>JAPLEC010000193.1 GCA_026391515.1 Bacteroidia bacterium
AGACAGTTATTTTGGATCAATGGAATCTGGAAGCAGTCCTCAGCATCAGGAAGCATTATGATCAGGCCGGTTGTCGGGAAATCAATTATTACCTCAATCAATGACATTCAGTACCGCAACAAAACTAAATTACATTTCTGGCCAAACCCTGCAAATGATTATATTACTTTCGACTCTCAGGAACTGCCGGTTTCAGACCTGATCTATATTTCTGTTTTCGACCTTCAGGGGAGACAGCTTCTTAATGTCCCGTTCAGCGAAAGAATTGATATTTCTTCTCTTCGGGAAGGTATTTATATTGTTGTAGCAAACCTGAATGGAAGATCAATCGGGTATAATCGCCTTGTCAGGATTAAGTAATCAGCATATATGGCTGAAGTTGAATTAGTTGAGCAACAGGAGCTTTTTGAGCATCACAGGTTTAAGATTGATCCGGGTCAGTCATTGCTCAGGATTGACAGGTATCTTTTTGCCAGGCTGGAAAACGTATCAAGGACACGGATTCAGAATGCTGCCAATGCAGGTAATATTCTGGTAAACAATAATCCTGTCAAGCCAAATTACAAAGTCAAGCCGAACGACATCGTTCAGATAGTGCTGCCGAATCCTCCGCGCGAAATTGAGCTCATACCTGAGAATATTCCCATTAAAATTGTTTATGAAGATGATGATGTAATTGTAGTAAATAAGGAGCCTGGTATGGTTGTTCACCCGGCTTATGGCAATTATACCGGCACACTTGTAAATGCACTCATGTGGCATTTTAAAGACCTCCCATTATTTTCAGCTCGTGAGATCAGACCCGGACTGGTCCACAGGATTGATAAAAACACATCAGGTATCCTTGTTATTGCAAAAAATGAGCTTGCATTAAACAGGTTATCAAGACAGTTTTATGAACGAACAACCGACCGGAAGTACATTGCACTTGTATGGGGCGTTCCATTTCCTTCAGAAGGTATAATAACAGGGCATGTGGGAAGAAATGTCCGTGACAGGAAGATTATGCAGGTTTTTCCTGATGGCAGCCATGGAAAACCGGCAACAACAAATTATAAAGTTATAGAAGACTTTAGTTATGTTTCATTGGTTGAATGCAAGCTGGAGACTGGCAGGACCCACCAGATAAGAGTACATTTCAGTTATACCAAACATCCGATTTTTAATGATGATGAGTATGGCGGTGATAAAATCCTTAAAGGCACAACTTTTTCAAAATACCAGCAGTTCGTAAAAAACTGTTTTAAGATCCTGCCGCGTCAGGCGTTGCATGCTAAATCTCTAACATTCGATCATCCGGTTACAGGGAAAAGATTATACTTTGATTCTGAGCTTCCGGAGGATATGAAGCAAGTAATTGAAAAGTGGAGATCTTATATTTCAGGCAGAGAAGCAGATTAAACTATTTTTAAGAACTTACACTGAGGAAATCCGGAGAACCACAGAGAGCCACAGAGAAAAACCTCTGTGCAACTCTGTGCTTCTCTGTGTCGCTCTGTGTAAGTTTTTGATTTTCTTACCAGCTTCCGCTGGCACCGCCACCCCCAAAGCTTCCGCCACCGAAACCTCCGAAGCTACCACCACCGCCTCCAAATCCTCCTCCACCGGAGAATCCACCCCAGCTGCCGCTATGGGAATTCTTCCCTGAATTCATCATTGAAAGCAGCAACCACAGAGGCAACCCGCTTTTGCCGATATGTCTCTGGTTTTTCCCTCCGCCACTCCTCATGAACATTATTATTATGAAAACTATTATGAAAATTACAAAAGGAGCAAGAGGTCTGAAATCATTTTTCTTCGACCTGCCATATTTATCTGCAGGAAATTCTCCCCGTGCCAGTGCCATCAGGATGGTTGTAGCTTTATCGAGACCTTCATAGTAATTCCTATTTCTGAAGGAAGGAACTATCTCATTATCAATAATTTCTCCACAGGTTAAATCCGGTATTACACCCTCAAGTCCATAACCTGTTTGAATTGTAACTTTCCCCTGCGAACCATCAGTTCCGGGCTTTATCAGTATGAGTATTCCGTTGTTAAGCCCTTTTTGTCCTATCCCCCATTTCTCTGCCAGACGCTGTGCATAATCAGCCACATCGTATCCATGAAGATCATTGACAGTAACAATAGATATCTGAGTAGATGAGGAATCATTAAACGCAACAAGCTTATTTTCAAGTGCATTGACCTCATTTTTATTTAATAATCCTGCGAAATCATTTACTAATCTTGGTGGTACAGGCTTATCAGGAAATTCCTGTGCCATTATCGTCCCTGAAATCAAATTGATCAGGAATAGAATCTTAAATGTTCTTAAAATCTTTCCCATTTTATTCTATTCCTGTTTGATCATCAAATGAAATTTCGTCAGGAAGCTCATTAATATCATCCTTTTGATGAGGAAAGTGTTCCTTTAATTGTGATCCTGCAGCAACAATTCCTTTTATAAGGCCTTCTGTGAATTTTGCTTCCCGGAAATGCTTTTCCAGCACTCCTTTAATTTCATTCCAGAAATTTTCAGGCACTTTTGAATTTATGCCAAAGTCGCCAATGATGGCAAACTTCCTGTCAGTGACTGCCAGGTAGAAGAGTACCCCATTCCTTTTCTCCGTTTTGTCCATGCCGATCCTTTTAAATATCCATGCGGCCCTGTCGAGAACATCACCGGAAAGATGCGTTTCGATATGAACTCTGATTTCTCCGGAAGTTTCTTTCTCAGCCTCCCTGATTGCATCAGTTATATGAGCCCGCTGCTCCTTCGTAAAAAACGATGAGGCTTTCATTAAAGCTGGATATTTTATTAGAATTGAACCTGTGGTGCTTTCTCTGCACCTTCCATTGATTCAAAATAAGGTTTAGCTGTGAACCCGAACATACCTGCTATGAAATTCTGAGGGAATCTTTTGATATAAGCATTAAATGATTGAGCTACTTCATTGAACTTCCTTCTTTCAGTGGATATCCTGTTCTCTGTGCCTTCAAGCGTTACCTGAAGGTCCCTGTAATTCTGTGTTGCTTTGAGCTCCGGATACTGTTCAACAACAACCATCAGCTTTGAAAGAGCAGAGCTGAGTTCACTCTGTGCTGCCTGGAATTGTTGCATATTCTCAGCAGTCATTTTCGTCGGATCAATCGTCACCTGTGTGGCTTTTGCCCTAGCCTCAATGACTTTTGTAAGCGTTTCCTGCTCAAAGTTGGCAGCTCCTTTGACAGTATTTACAAAGCTTGGAATCAGGTCAGCCCTTCGCTGGTATTGTGTTTCTACATTTCCCCACTGGCTTGTAACACTCTCCTGCTGGGTGACCATCTGGTTATAAACCTTTGTACCCCAGAGTACTATACCTAACACAACAAGACCAATAAGAACAACTATGATTACTGTAATTAAACAACCTCTTTTCATCTTCTGAATATTTAAAATTTCACCAAAGTTAATAATAAACTAAGTTTTACGACTGGTTAATAATGAACAATAAAATTTAACCACAAAGAGCACTAAGGAAATCACAAAGAGCACTAAGTCAAAAATCGAAAACCTTTGTGCTCTTAGTGTCAACCTTTGTGTCCTTTGTGGTTAAAAAAAACTAAATTTGATAAAAATTAATATCACTGAATGAGAACAATTGCCATTGTAGCCGGAGGCGATTCCCCTGAATACGAGATATCGGTTAAGAGCGCTAATGAAGTAAGTAAAGCATTATCTTCAAGATACATGACTTACATAATTGTTATCAGAGGTATCAACTGGTACTGGGAAGACCAGAAGGGACGGTTTCATAATATTGATAAGAATGATTTCACTCTTGTTGTCGATGATTTTCATATCAGGTTCGATGCTGTTTTCATTGCAATCCATGGTACTCCCGGAGAGAATGGCTTGCTGCAGGGCTATTTTGATATGTTGAAAATTCCGTATACCGGCTCTAAAACCTTTTGTTCAGCGTTGACCTTCAACAAGCAGGCCTGTAAGCTTTTCCTCAAAGATTATGATATTACAATGGCTGAAGCGGTTTTAATAAGGAAGAGTGATGACCTTGATCCTTCTAAAATTGTGAAACAGACAGGATTACCATGCTTTGTAAAACCAAACGACAGCGGATCAAGCTTCGGGATTACCAAGGTTAAGAAAAAAGAAGAGCTTCTGTCAGCTATTGAAAAAGCGTTTAAGGAGAGTGACGAAATTTTGATCGAAGCCTTCATGAATGGAAGGGAGGTCGCCTGCGGAGTTGTCAAAACCAAATCAAAAGGATTGATACTTCCTGTTACAGAGATAATAAGTAAAAATGAATTTTTCGATTACGAAGCAAAATATACTCCCGGAAGATCTGATGAAGTTTGTCCTGCCAAAATGCCGGCAAATATTACCGAGGAGGTACAGAGGCTCAGCTCCAGGATTTACGATCTGCTAGGATGTAAAGGGATTGTCAGGGTCGACTTTATCATTATCGACAATAAACCACATTTTCTTGAGATCAATACTGTTCCCGGGATGACCGGGGAGAGCCTGGTTCCAAAACAGGCAGAGGCTGCAGGCATTAAGCTCGAAGACCTTTATTCAATGGTAATTGAAGATCTGTTTATGTAAAAGATTCCCGGAACCACAATTCAAAGACCGGATCGAGGAACACATAAGAGTTCCCTGATTTTTCAATTATATCAAGATTTATCAGAATCTCTTTGTTTTTGCTTACGTTATGCGGAGTCCCGAGTCTGAATTCATTCATAACACTTACTGATGTTAATTGCAGCTCACCATGTGCTACAGCCTTCAACAGATTAAGTTGAGTTGGACTTAGCGATTCTGCATCTCTTTGATAAAGAGGCAAATTAGCACTTTTCAATTCGTTTAAAGCCTTATCGATTTTAGATTTGGAAGCTTGCTTTTGTGTATTGTTCCAGGTATAATGAGAAAGCTGTTGGACATACCAGGAATGACATTGCATCAGATCTGCAATTAATCCTGCGTTTTCATTGCTTATAACTTTATCACTGCCTGCAAAGCTGTCACAGATGAAACTTATCCATTTTTCCCGTTCGATCTTTGGCAGCATAATTATATCCCCGAATCTGTAAAAAGGTTTTGATGGATTATCAAAAATCTCAGACATCATGTGCCGTTTGCTCCCATAGATGCAATAAGTGACATCTTTTTGCCTTTGCCAGACTGATCTTAGCTTTTTTTCAAAATTTTCATAATTCCGAAATCCGGCAATTGACTGGAATTCGTCGAGGCAGATTATCATCCTTATTTTCTTCTGTTTTGCAATTGCTTCAGGGAGATTTAATATTTCATTGCCATGTTGTCTGATCTCCTGCCAATCGAAGCTAATAGTGAAATTATTTACTGGATCGACGCTTATCTGGATCTTAGGTACAATATTTTTAAAAAACCTTTTTGCATTCTTTACCCATTCTTCCCATTTTGATGAAGAAGCTTTTAAAACTTCTGTGGCAAATTTCTCCATGAACTCCTCTTCGGTGTTTACAGCAAACAGATCTAATATTATTACTTTGATCCTGGGGTTTTTTGATTTAATCAGATCAGCAACCTTTTCAACAAGCGACGACTTGCCCCAGCGTCTGGGGGATATTATCATGGTGTTTATACCTCCCAATAGGTTATCAGTCAGCTTTTTAATCTCATTTTCACGATTTGTAAATGATTTCCTGGTTACAGTTACTCCGTAAATAAATGGTGAATTTTTCATTATACTTATTAGTATTATACTAAATGGTATTATACACAAAGGTATAATAGAAATTTATATTACAAAAGAAATCCTGATAAAAATTGTCAGGATTTTTCAGTATGTTTGAATGTAATAATGGTTTTTATTCTCTCGCCTTTTTTAACGCACTCGTTGTAGTAAAATATTTTGTTATCATCCCGGATACTTCCCACTCCGGAAGCTTGCCTTCTTTCATGAACTCAAGAAACTTGGCAGTAACCTGACCAAAATGTTCTTCGTGAGATACCCTGTATTTTTTGGGAATATTTATTTTCAGGGCAGCTTCCCCGACTGGTTCTATAATCAGACTATCGTAAGGTAATGTCCCTAAAACTGTTTTAAGCTTTGCAGAGAAGTCATGCATTTTTTCGCCTTTGACATTCTCAATATAAAGTGTTGTAAGGAATTTTTCTTCAGAACCCTGTTTAATTACAAGATCACACTTCGAGCCATGCATTACCGAATAATGAGTGTCACCGCCTCCGGCTGGCGGCTGGTAATTCCATGTAACTGAGACTTTTGCCCACTTTCCCTTAATCTGGTAAACTATTTCTCCGTTTGCAAATACATTCAGCTTTCCGTCTTTGACATCCTTTTGAAGGAAATCAGGAAACTCTTCAATATTTGTAACTGCCTTGAACTCTTCCTTTGAAATAATTGTGGGCAAGCGTTTTGCAGAAACAATATTAATATCCGATGGACTCAATATCTGTTCAGGGAAACATTCCCACTGTACAAGGTCGACGAGGTGTGTCGTTACATCAACAATACCTTCACCCTGCTGTTCAACGTCAAAGAACCATGCGGGCCGTATGTTTGGAGCACCAGAAACCAGTTTCAGAAAATTGTGGACACTTACTTTTGATACTGCCGGCTCTTCCATTGTGCCGTTTGTCAGGGTTCCGAATATTTCCTCATTCTGAGACAAGAGTTTTTGAAGTATAGTTGTTACTTCGTACCTCTCAGTCATGATATCGTAAATTAAAATCCCCTTCTCTTTTGCTATACGGAAAGCCTCCTCAAGTTTCGGGAAATCATCCGGTGAAATAATCATTGGTTTATCGGCAAATACGTTGAGTCCGGCATTAACAGATTTAGTAATATACTCTGCCTTTTTCTTATTGTTACCCGAAAATACAACCACATTTCCCGGCCTTTCCTCCAGCATTTTCTCGAAAAAATCCGGACCGGTATATACTATTTCATTCCATGAAGTTGGGTTGACTGAACGTTCATTGTAAGCTTTTATCCTGTTGAGATGTTGCAGATAATCAGGTCCTTCCGGGGCGTAAACGTGCACCTCCGGGGAAACCTGATCGTACATTATCTTCTGGACCAGGGCGGCATGAAAATGGCCCGGATCGACTGTTATAAGCTGAACCTGATATTTATTTTCCATTGGAGTTTCAGATTTTGCTGGTTGTTTTTTTGATCCACCGGAACCACAAGATGAGAGGACCAAAATAGGCAGTGCTAATAATAATAGTTTTTCCATAGGTTTATCTTTTTTGCCACAAAGGCACCAAGGCGCCAAGTAACACAAAGAATTACAATATTACAATTTGGTGAAACTTTGTGTCTTAGTGTCTTAGGGGCTTATTTTTTATTTAATTAAAACTCTTACTACTGGCGGATAGGCAAAATCGTTCCAAAGCCTGTCAGCAGTAGCCTGGTCAATTTTCCCATCATATACAAGCATGCGGTATTTTAATTCATAAACATTACCCGGAAAGAGATCCCATGATTTTAGTCTTATCGGGCAAAATTCAAAATAAACATCTCCCCTTCCGTTCTGATTTTCAGGCCAGACACGCATTGGTTCAGGATGTTCTCTGTT
>JAPLEC010000189.1 GCA_026391515.1 Bacteroidia bacterium
CCGAGCTTTACTATACATACAACAGAATCTTCAACAGCAGAAACTGAATACTGGTATCGTTCTTCTGAAAATATGCTCATGTTACTGACAAATTCAAAAGGTTTAGTGATTGTGATTATTTGCTCTTTACCATCTGATGTCTTCCTGAATAATTTTACAAGACCGCTTTTCAGGTATTTAAAATCAGTTATCCTTTCTCCCTCAATATTTATAATTTCTCCTTTACGGAAGGAGTGTTCTTCTTTGTGATTGCATAGCTCCTGAATAGTCGCATCATCGAGATAAGAAAATACTATATCTCTGAACTCACAACTTTCGCAGATGCAAGATTTATTCTTTTCGTGCATTTTTCAAGGTTTGTTACAAAATTATATTTTTTACTTGTATTCCCCTTATTTGTTTATTGTCAAAATAAGACCTATTTTGAAAATCATTTTAATTTAAAAAAATCACTTTATTAAATGATCTATAGAACAGATTATCATATACATACATCTTTCAGTGATGGCCGGTCGTCTCCCGAAGATTATATTGCTCCCGCAATTGCTGCCAGGTTATCAGAAATCGGCTTTTCAGAACATCTTTCGTTATTTAAAGAAAACCAGGACTGGTGTATGAATCCGGCAAACACTTCATCATACATAGATTATATAAACAAGCTGAAAAAAAATGTAAATGATATTCAAATTAAAACCGGACTGGAGATTGATTTTATTCCGGGCAAAGAAAAAGAAATTGAAAATTTCCTCTCCGATCTGAAGCTTGATTACAGAATTGGTTCCGTTCATTATCTCGGGGAAAAAACTGTCGATATTGGTCCTGAATTTTATGAAGGGAAAAACATTGATCTGATCTATGAATCATATTTTGATCATGTTATTGCAGCTGTTTCTTCAGGACTTTTTGATATTATTGGTCATTGCGACTTTATCAGAATTTATGGCTTTAAACCTGTAACCGATCCGGAGCCGTTTTACAGGAAACTGGTAAAAACCCTGAAGCAGAATGATGTGGCATTTGAACTTAACACCAATGGAAGAAACAGTCCTCTTGCTGATTTTTATCCGGATCGCCGGTTTCTTCATATTTTCAGAGAAGAGAATATTCCGGTATGTGTCAATTCAGATGCACACATGCCAATCCGGGTTGGACAATATTTCGATGAAGCGTATGAGCTGCTCAAATATGCCGGCTTTACTGAAATGGCAGTTTTTTCTTCCAGAAAAAGAAGAATGACGCCTATGTGAGGGAGATTCCTCGCTAACGCTCGGAATGACACTCATTATTGAGAGGATTGGGGAGAGGAGGCGGCTTGCTCTTAATAAAAATAATGAATTGTCATTCCGGATGGATCCGCCGAATGACGGATTAATGAGGATTCTCTTAAATTTCTTAACTTTGGCATTACAAATAAGTGTTAATATTACACTTAATAAAAAGCATTCCCATGAAAAAATTATTGCCTCTGTTCTATCCATTATTTATTGTTGTGATAATCTGCTGTTCCCGCACTTCTAAGGAGAAAAGTGTGGTCAACACCGGGGGACCGGAAGTTGTTTCATTCAGGGCGCTGCAATTCCCTCTTACTTCCGTAAAGCTTCTTGATGGTCCTTTTCTTCATGCAGCGGAACTTGATGCAAAAATCCTGCTGAGCTATGAACCTGACAGGTTTCTTTCAAAATTCTATTCAGAAGCAGGCCTGACTCCAAAAGCTGAACATTATATGGGGTGGGAGAATGAGACAATTGCCGGACATAGTCTCGGACATTATCTGAGCGCCTGCTCAATGATGTACCAAACAACTGGTGATAATAAATTCATAGAAAGAGTTAATTATATTGTCGATGAACTTAAAAAGCTCCAGGATGCTGATGGGAATGGATATATAGGTGCATTCCCAAATGGCAAAAAAATCCTTGAAAATGAGGTTGCTAAAGGAAATATAAGATCGCAGGGATTCGATCTTAACGGGATTTGGGTGCCGTTTTATACGGAACATAAAATGATGGCAGGGTTGAGAGATGCATATCATTTATGCGGAAATCAGACAGCTCTCGAAGTGGAAAAAAGATTTGCCGACTGGCTCGATGGTATTGTTTCTCCGTTAAATAATGAACAGGTTCAGAAAATGCTTCGCTGCGAACATGGCGGGATAAGTGAAACTCTTGCTGATCTGTATGCTGACACAAAAGATGAAAAATATCTGAGAATTTCAAGAATATTTTATCAGCAAGCATTCCTCGATCCTTTAAAAGAGGGAAAAGATGTCCTGCCGGGAAAACATTGTAACACTAACATCCCCAAGCTGATAGCCCTTTCCCGTCTTTATGAGCTTACAGGGGATACGTCCGACAGGAAAGCTGCAGAATTCTTCTGGAATACTGTTGTCTATCATCATTCTTATGTGACAGGTGGTAACGGAAACAATGAATATTTTGGTCCTGCAGATAAATTAAGAGATCGTCTTGGAGAAGGAACCACAGAATCGTGCAATGTCTATAATATGCTGAAGCTTACAGAACATCTGTTTGAATGGAAAGCCTCTGAAAATGTTGCAGATTTTTATGAAAGAGCCCTGTTCAATCACATTCTTTCAACTCAGAATCCCGAAGACGGGCATGTCACTTATAACCTTTCCCTTGACATGGGCGGATTCAAAGATTTTCAGGATCCGGAATGGTTTACCTGCTGCATAGGAACAGGAATGGAAAATCATTCAAAATACGGGAGAAATATTTTCTATCATAATGATAATGAATTATTTCTGTTCCAGTTTATAGCTTCGGAACTGAACTGGAAGGAAAAAGGGCTGATTGTCACACAGAATACAAAATTTCCCGAAGAACAGGGGACAACACTTTTATTTAGCTGCGAAAAACCTTTAAAACTTACTCTTCAGATCCGTTACCCCTACTGGGCAAAAAACGGTGTTGAGATTTGGGTAAATGAAAAAAGAAAACATGTAAAAAGTGTATCCGGCAGCTTTATTCCCGTTGAAAGAACCTGGAAAACAGGAGACAAAGTTGAAATTAAAATCCCATTCTCTCTTCGCCTCGAATCAATGCCTGACGACAGCAGCAGAGTTGCTGTAATGTATGGTCCGCTTGTAATGGCAGGTGATCTGGGTCCCGTTAAAGATTCTGCTTCAACAGACGCAATGTACGTGCCTGTTCTTATGACCGGAAACAGAAATCCTGCTGCATGGATGAAGCCCGTAGAAGGGAAGATTAATACTTTCGTTACCGCCAATACGGGAAGGCCCAGGGATGTCGAAATGAAACCATTTTACGCAACTTATAACCGGAGATATTCAATATACTGGGATCTGTTTAATGAAGAGGGGTGGAATGCCCGGCAGGCCGAATATACGGCTGAGCTTGAAAAGATGAAAAAAATAAAGGAAGCCACAATAGATTTCGTTCAACCCGGTGAAATGCAGCCCGAACGCGATCATAATTTTAAGGGCGAAAGGACTTCTCCCGGCGGATTCAGGGAGAGGGCAAACCGTGAATCAAGAGGCGGGTGGTTTTCATACAACATGAAGACAAATGCAATTGTCCCCGTGGCTCTGGCTGTCGAATACTGGGGCGGCTTCCCCGGAGCAAAAACTTTTGATATTCTTGTAAATGATAAGATCATTGCTACAGAAAATATTTCCGGTAAAAAAGACGGGCAATTTATTACAGTTCAATATGATATACCTGAAGATATATCAAAAGGGAAATCAAAAGTAACAGTTAAATTCCAGGCTCAGCCCGGAAATATGGCAGGACCGGTATTCGGAATAAGAACAATTAAGGAATAAATCTTTTCCGCTGCCGGCATTTATACATGCTGGTATAAATTTTGTTTATCAGATCAGCATGCGGAAATAGTCAAAAAAGTAATTAATTTAGAAGAATTATTCCCTTCATATTTTATCTTATGAAAAAAGTACTTGCCCTTATCTGCTTTATTGCCCTTTCCTTATGCGGGCAGGCTCAGAACTACATAAACGATATTGCAAGAATTAAGCCTATTGCACAAAGTGAGGTTCAGAGAAACATCTGCATTAGCAGGGACAGGAAGTACGTCGCAATTGCATCAAACAGTGCAATAAAGATTGTTGACGTACAGAATTTTAAAATAATCAAAATTGTACCCATCGAATTCAACAACATAAACACTATTTCGTTTTTATCAGCAAATGAAAGGGTTCTGGTTGTAGGAAATAAGAATAATGAAACTTCTGCGGAAATCTATCTCTGGCCCGAAAAGAAGCTTGAAAAACAAGTTAACCCTCTCGGAAAGGGTAAGTTCCAACCTAATCGCAACAGCTGCATTTCAAAAAATTTACTTGTTTGTGTGGACGGTCGAAACGTCTTTATCGCTGACTGCAATACACTCGACCCCATAAGGAATTTTAAGCGCACCGGAGAGGAAAATTCTAGTTTTTTACCAACTATCAGTAATGATGAATCGCTAATAGCTGTTCAATCCTTTAGTTTCTTTGGCACCCGTACTTACCTTGAGATTTATGATACAATGGGAGTGTTGAAGTATTCCACGCCTACCAGTGAGGCATTTAAGGACCTTATTTTTAAAAGTTCCACTGAAATGGGTTCCATTTATAAAATAGACCTCTCTTCAAAAAAGAGCACAATGATTGGAGATTACTCTGATGTACCCGATATTGGGGGTATTATTATAGACATCAAGGCCGGATCTGCTATATATTTTGGATGTCCACCCAAAGGGGATGGGTGGGATTTTGTTGTTAAATTGCTTTTTATGAATGAGAACAGGATATTAGAATTATCATCTCATAATTTTCAGTCGTGGGGGCTCGGGTCAAGTGATAATGGATGGGGCATAAATCCTTTCGTGGAAATGGGTGACAACAAGTATCTTTTTCAGACTTCTTATCAGAATTTCAATTGCCTGGTCGACACTAAAAAAGGAGAGCTTCTCGGAATAATGTTCCACACCGATAATAAAATAGCTTTTGTTTCTTCGGATGGCAAGTTTACAGGAGATAACGAAGCAATTGCAAACCTTGAGTACAAAATAAAGGGCAGATCGAACATTAAGCTGGCATCTCAAATCGATCAGATGTATACGCCAAAACTGCTTTATGAGGTGCTGAATCCTGATTATATAGCTGAAACAAATAACGTGGAACTGAACAGATTAATTAAACTGGCTCCCGGAATTAAAATAATTTCGCCCGACAGTATCAGTAACCAGAAGAACAATTATGTAAAAGTGAAGTATACCGTTAAGGATAATGGCGACGGAGTGAAGGAGACAAAATTCTTCGTCAACGGCAAGCTGCTGAACGATGAATTCCGGGGTGCGCAGGCTTCAGGAGAACTCAGCAGGGATATTCTTCTTATAAACGGCGATAATATTATTGATGCAGTCGCTGTAAGTAACAGCGGATATCAGTCAGGCCCCGAAAGGATTGTGGCTAAGTACAAGGGTGGTGAAGTAACCACAAACCTCTACATTCTTGGAATAGGAATCGACCAGTACAAAAACACAAAATACAATCTGAATTATGCGGTCACTGACGCTGTTTCCCTTGCCGATTTCATTAAAGCAAATGGTTCCGGGATATTTAGTACAATCGACATTAAAGTCATTACCGACCAGGTAGCCACTAAGACAAATATTATCGCTGAATTAAACCGTATATCACAAAAAATCAATGAAACAGATGTCTTTATTTTGTTCTATGCCGGTCATGGTGCCATGAGCGAGGGCTCTGCAGAAGTCCCGAAGGATTATTATCTCATCCTGACAGATGTAACACAGATGTTCGGCAATGATGCCTTGCTTTCCGAAAAAGGCATATCGGCAATGGAGCTCAGGGAGTGGTGCAAAAAAATAAAAGCCCAGAAGCAGGTTATATTCCTCGATGCCTGCCAGAGCGGCGAGGCGACTGAAATGTTTGCCATGAGAGGTGCTTCTGAAGAAAAGGCAATAGTCCAGCTTGCACAATCAACCGGAGTATTTCTCATTTCATCAACGGCGGCAGAACAGTTTGCAACGGAATATGCTGTCCTCAAGCATGGATTATTCACTTACGCCCTCCTTGAAGGATTGGGCGGCAAGGCAGATGGCGGCACCAGGGACAGAAAAATTACGATCAAGGAGATTGAAGCATACCTTAATGACATCATCCCTGAATTGACACAGAAGTACAAAGGCAGCGTCCAATTTCCGAATACATGGTCAAAGGGAATGGATTTCCCTATTGTGATAGCCAGTGATAAATAATTACAAAACAGCACCTTATATTAACCATATAAAACCAGATATGAAATCAATAATTTCTTCTTTCATTTTACTGTTCATCTTTATCTATTCGTTTGGGCAGACAAATTTCAAAGTCATCAAAGTGAATGGAGATATTGTTCTTAAAGCAAAAGGAGTTTCACTGGAGACCGGGACTGTTTTTTCAGAGAAAGAAGATTTGCTGTTCAGGACAGAAGGCGCAACTGCAGCCGTAATTAACTCACAGAAAGGACGACTGATCCTCACAAGCAAAAACCACAACCTTTCATCTGCCAGTTCCAATTACCTTCCCTCAATGTACAATATAAGCACCAGGGGATCCGGGACTCTTGCCAGTCTGAAAGATCTTCAGGCTCATTTTTCTGGCAATTATGTTATCCTTGGAACTGAGAAAATTGAAATAAACAGCAACAATTTCCCAATAAGCGATGAGAGCTTCTTTTTCTTAAAATACATCTACAAAGGTGAAAGCATAAACAAAAAGCTTGATCATATAGGAGATACCCTGATAATTGACAAAAAAACTTTGTTTACTATTGACGGGAAACAGGTCCCCTGCCCTGACAATACCAATATTGCGCTTTTCTACAAGAAAGGAGCAGATTATATACTTATCAACAACTTCGACCTGATCTTTCCGGATGCGCAAC
>JAPLEC010000336.1 GCA_026391515.1 Bacteroidia bacterium
CTAGCTCTTAAAGCACTACAAATGGATCCTGACTGTATCGAAGCATATGAATATCTTGGTGCTCTCGAACCGATACCGGAGACAGCTATACTATATTACAAAAATGGTATCGAAACAGGAAGACGAATTTTCGCTAAGAATTATTTGAGAGATAGTATTGGCCATTTTTGGATGATTCATGAGACCAGACCCTTCATGAGATGCCTACAAGCTTATGCTGATTGCTTCTCTGATATGGGCAGATATCGTGATTCGGTCGCAGTTTTTGAAGAAATGATAAAACTCAATCCTATTGACAATCAAGGAGTAAGGGATCAACTCCTACTTTACTTAATAAAAATAAATGACTTCAATAAGTTTAGAAAGTACTATAAGATGTACAAGGATGATTTTGGAGCATGTATGTCATTTAACCGAGCCCTATTTGCTTTCAAAACAGAGGGATCCTCTCCTAACTCTAACAGTTTTCTCAATAAAGCTATTAAGTCAAATAAGCATGTAATACCCAAACTAATTGCAAAAACAGTCCCAATAGATGTGCCTGACGTATACGGAGTGGGTGATGATGATGAAGCAAAGTATTATACTTTTTTCGCCCACAAAATTTGGCATGAGACAGATCGAGCTATTGATTGGATTAAAAAACAAAATAAAGGACCAGTACTCAAGATTGTAAAATGAAGCCCGAAAAGCTAACACGGACAATAAAGGTACTTTGTTTGTCACATTTTTTGCGTTTTGCTTCTACTACCAAGACAGAATTGTAACTGGTGATAAACCCGGACCGCTCCAGTGTACGCAACAAAATTTGTAACCGGTGATAATACCTTGCTCGCATCAAACCTTGTACCGCGACACTCGTAATGCTCAATAAACCTTGTACCTGGACTGCAAAAAATGCGCCATACCCTCCTCGCCACCGGGACAGCTTCCTGGCTAAAGTACCGGGATAAGTGGCCGGATAGCTTCGTCGGGTAACACAAACTCCCTTTATTGCCGGGCCGTTAGCTGCAAGCAGATCCGCGATTAACCAATTGAAAACTACTATTTCTCTGAATGTATTTTATACCAAAATAATAGTGGACTAGATTTGGTTAAATCATTATTTGACTATTTAAAAACAGCATTATGGAACAAATAAATATTCATAGAGACTTCTCTTCGATTAGTCCTTCAGCCAAGTGGATGATATTATGGAAAGGACACACCAATATTCCCTTTGCAAGGGAAGTGGCGGAGCTATTGGAATATCCCAATAAATATATTCCGGATTTTAAAAAGAGAGATTATACTTTCTGGGCAAGTACAATCGGCTTGGAAAACAGGTACTGGAGTATTAATCAGCTTTTGAATGATTTGACAATTAAAAATATTTTAGAACTATCATCAGGATATTCTTTTCGCAGTTTGGATTATACTCAGCAAAAAGAAGTTCATTATATAGATACTGATTTACCAGATGTAATAGCTACTAAAAAGGAATTCATTAACAGTTTAAAAAAAGATGAATTAAATACTAATGGAAAATTGGAATTATTACCTTTAAATGCTCTTGATAAAAATAATTTTCATGAAATAATTGGTCATTTTCCTCAAGGTGAGGTTGCAAGTGTTAATGAAGGGCTATTAACGTATTTGGATAAACAAGAAAAGGAAAAACTTTGCTCAATTATTCATGATATTTTGATGGAACGAGGAGGTTATTGGATTACTGCTGATATTGGTCTAAAAAACAAAGAATCCAAACTTGGCCTTAAATTCAATGATGAAATAAAGGAGTTTAATGAACAACAGAATACTGAAGACAATAGTTTTGAGAGTTTTAAAGAAGCAGAGATGTTCTTCAAAGACATGGGTTTTGTGATTGATAAAGAAGCTAAAATAAAATACTCTGAAATGAGCTCATTTAAATATTTGGTGAAAAGCATGACGTTGAGACATTTATTTAAATTGAAGAGTGCAGGAA
>JAPLEC010000156.1 GCA_026391515.1 Bacteroidia bacterium
TTTATTCTGTCCCAGGCGTTGTTTTTAATAAACCTTCTTATTAAAATATGGAGATACGGAAGTGTAACTTCATTAATGGAACAGACAGATCCTGCACCTGATCAGACATCTGTTGATATCTCATAATTATCGGATGCATGAAACAGCCGGTCATAACTGCATCGCTGGTTAACTCAAAAAATTCTTTTATTGAGGTTTCTGCTGATGATTCAGGAATCAAAGCAGTTGTAAAAATGTTGAAGAAAAAAATTCAAAAAAAGCAATCAATATGTCGGAAATAGAAAAGCTGATTTTATCTGATAAACAGACAATTCCAACCGATAAACTTATCTCTTCATTACTCGGTAAGAAATGGAATTTGTGGCAGGAAATTATAAAATTTGCTGTTGGAAATTATAAGGATATTTCTTATAGCTGGAATTATTACAACGATGGGAAACGATGGCTTTTTAAGCTGGTTCAGAAGAAAAAAACAATATTCTGGGGCGGAATATATTCAGATACATTCCGGATTACTTTTTATTTCGGAGATAAAGCTGAACCGTCAATTTTGGCAAGTGATCTTCCGGAGTCGGTAAAAAATGAATTTATGACCGGAAAGCGATACGGTAAAATCAGGGCCATATCGAGGAAAGTATTTGATGAGACCGATGTGAAAATCATTATGAAAGTTTTTGATATCAAATCGAAACTTAAATAGTTGCATACTTTCTTAAATTATTAATTATCAATCTTTAATGAAGAAATTATCCATTCAGTTCTTTTTCATTCTCATACTCTTCTCCTGTGCAACCTCAGTAAAAGTACCAGAAAATAATCTTCCTGATGGTTCTTCATATAATTTTATAATTATCAGCGATTTTGGCAGAAACGGGTATGAAAATCAGCTCGAAGTTGCTGATATGATGGGAGAAGTTGCAGATGATTGCAATATAAAGTTCATTGTGACAGGAGGTGATAATTTCCAGCATAACGGAGTTGAAAGTGTACAGGATTCGTTGTGGATGACGAGCTACGAGAATATTTATACGGACTCCTCAACTTTTGTCGATTGGTACCCTGCATTGGGTAATCACGATCATGGTGGTAACATACAGGCACAGATTGATTATTCACAGATCAGCCGAAGATGGAAAATGCCGGCAAGCTACTATACCCTGGTTAAGAAAAGAGACAGCGTGAGCATAAGGTTTTTAATACTTGATACCTATTCGATGGTTGAAGGATTCAGCCATCCGGATGAAGAATATACTCTTGAGGATGCTCAGAAGCAGGTTCATTGGGTTGATAGCGTACTGACAGTGGAAAAGGAGGATTGGGTTGTTGTTGTAGGTCATCATCCTGTATTCAGTGCTCATCCGACACGCCACAATACGAAAGAACTGGTTGAATATCTTAATCCTGTTCTTAATAAACATAATGTTGATTTTTATGTTGGATGTCACGATCACATTTTCCAGCACCTGAAAGACCCGGGCAGCAAAATAGATTATTTTGTAAACACAGCCGGATCGTCTGTCCGCCAGGCAGCCTCAAACAGTTGGACTGTATTTACTGCCTCTTCTCCCGGTTTCAGCATCTGTTCGGCTACAAAGAAAGAATTGTCAATGTACTTCATCAATATTGAAGGCAGGGCTATTTATCGCTATGA
>JAPLEC010000003.1 GCA_026391515.1 Bacteroidia bacterium
GTGGTACTCCGGGCAGGGTTGGGAAGTAATTAATATGACGCAGTATCCTGAAGTTACTCTTGCCCGTGAAATGAAAATGTGTTATGTAAATATTTCGCTCATTACCGATTATGATGCTGGCCTTGAAGATCACCCGGGCATAAAATCTGTAACCAGCCGGGATGTAGTCAGGATTTTTAAAGATAATAATGAAAAATTAAGAGAACTTCTTTTTAAGTCTATTCCAAGAGTACCTGGGCAAAGGCACTGTGTTTGCCCGAGCGCTCTTAAAGGCGCTGTCATAAGTTAGTTTTTAGATATGAATACAAAATATTATTGATGGTACTAAATAACAATTCTCATTAATTTGATTATTGACAAGAAGGTGGCGGGTATCCTTTGAAAACTAAAATCCTTATTGCGTGTGATAAATATAAGGGGAATTTAAGTGCACTACAAGTCTGCAGCACGATCAAGGATGCAATATGCCAAACTGCGCAATATTTAGATGAAGAATTGGACATAATAATCAGTCCTATGGCTGATGGTGGTGAGGGTACTGTTGAAACACTGGTAGAGAGTTTAAATGGTAAATTCGTTGATTTAAAGGTAACAGGACCGCTTGGAAACAAGGTTGTTTCAAGGTTTGGAATAATAGGAAAAGAAACTGCAGTAATTGAAATGTCTGCTGCTTCAGGGTTATGGATGGTTCCAAAGGACGCAAGAAATCCTCTTGAAACAACTACTTATGGAACTGGTGAGTTAATAAAAAAAGCTCTGGAGATGGGATGCTCTAAAATTATAGTCGGAATAGGCGGGAGCGCAACAAACGATGCAGGAATGGGAATGGCTCACGCGCTTGGGGTCAGGTTTTATGACAGTAATAAAAATCTTCTTGGTTTTGGTGGTAAAGAGCTTATCAAAATAAATAAAATCGATGCCGGCAGCTTAAATCCGATGGTTAATTCTGCAAAATTTGAGATTGCCTGTGATGTCGATAACCCGTTATTTGGGCCAAACGGCGCTGCTTATGTTTATGGTCCCCAAAAAGGGGCAGACAATAAAATGGTTCAACTTCTGGATGAAGGTTTGCGGAATTTCTCTCGTGTAGTGAAAAGAAGCATCGGTAAAGATATAAGCAGTATAAAAGGAGCAGGCGCTGCAGGCGGCCTTGGCGCAGGACTGATAGCATTCTTGAATGCAAGTACTAAACCGGGGGCAGAGATTATTATCGAAGCAACAGAGCTGGAAAGAAAAATGAAGGGAGCTGACCTTGTTATAACCGGGGAAGGTGCAATGGACAGCCAGACATTTTCAGGAAAGAGCTCTTATGGTGTTGCCATGCTGGCAAAAAAACTCGGTATTCCGGTAATAACTATAAATGGCTCAAAAAATTTTAATATAAGTGATATTGATAAGGAAAAATTAAAACTTTTTAGCGGAAATTTTTCTACAGTAAACAAGCCAATGAGTCTGGAAGAGGCGGTTAAAAACGGCAGGTTTCTGCTTGGTGAAGCAGTAGGAGAGCTTATAAGTTTTTTTTTGGCAACCAGGCTAAAGCAATCAAGGCAGTAGTACTAATCTGATAAAACGACATAAGAA